>DJWQ01000043.1:3660-15577 GCA_002441045.1 Firmicutes bacterium UBA6226
CAAAACCAATGATACAATCTGATGAAGAAAAGGCTCTAGAAGTACTAAGTCATACTTATCTCGCCTACTTCGACAAAATTCCCCACAACTGGCAGGTAAATCTGGAAAAAAGCATTCAATATCAGGATAGTGAAACAGAGTATATTGAAAGACTTAAACTCAACCAAGCTAATACGCTTAAGACGCACTTTAACGAAGTTATGCATATGGAGGTCTAATGAACGAACTATCCCCTGAGCAATTGGTCAAACTATTTAAAGCATTAGCCGATCAGTCACGTGTTAAAATATTAGCCACCTTACTTGAAGAACCAAAATACGTCGAATTAATAGCTGAACGATTGGCTCTAACACCTTCTACTGTTTCTTTTCATCTTAAGAAACTTGAAGAAGTTGGTCTTGTGGAAAAGAAAAAAGATCAGTATTACATCATATATTCCATACGCCTTGACCTACTCGAGTTACCACTCATCGAGCTACTTGAAGCGTCACAGCCTATGATTGACTCTGACGAACAGCGAGAGCAGGCTTATCGCTCAAATGTTTTAAAGCAGTTTATAAAATACAATCAGCTGATTACCATTCCCGTCCAAAGAAAAAAACGCATAATTATATTAGAGCACATTATCGAATCCTTTACCCCAAATACTGATTACCCAGAAAAAGAAGTCAATCGGATTCTAGCGCTCTTTCATGAGGATTTCGCTTTACTTCGTCGTTCGCTGATAGAAGAGCAACTGATGATTCGCAAGGATGGCATTTATCAAAGGGTACAAAGCCACACTTAATCAAATCTTCTAATTAAGATTGATTGCTTATTTATAAAGTTGTAAAATAGATAAGGAATGAATACACAAGGAGATTGATTATGCTAAATATGTTCATTAAGTCTATGCAATTAGACGAAGAAAAAAGAATTGTTGTCGTTATACAAGATGCTATTGCTGAGTATTTTTTAAAGGATGAGTCTAAAAAAATGTTGAAGGATATGGCTCAAAAGTCTTTGGGTGATGCTTTCATTAAACTAGAGGTTGCCAAAACAAGCTTTAGAGTAACTGTAACTGAAGGTACGGAAGAAGAGAGCATGAAAATTATCGAATCAGAAATTATGAAAGCGATTGAAATGGCTATGTCTTTCATGTCTCAAATGAATCCAGATAACAAATAATAGACTTAAATAAATGGTGCGCTCTGTTTCAATCAGAGGCACCATTATTTTATACAGTCAACACGATATCAAATTCAAATGGAAAGCATTCGGCTACCTTTCTTACATAATCAACTTTATAGCCTTGCCCGTCCTTATAAAAAAATCCCTGATCCAATTCGACCTTCACATAGCACATATCGGGATCTGATTCATTGTTATGCTTAAAATACCAAGGCTCAAAAACCTTAATTAATGTTTCTCTTATGTCCAGATTTTTAGGGTCAAGTGGGTGTCCAATATTTGAAGCAATACCTGAAAAGCTGTAATTCATAAAGGTTAATGCAACATTTGGATTTTCTTCAATCTCACGTACTTTCCTTGATTTGGCATAAGTAACGATATAAAAGCAGCCCTTATCGTAGAATGTATCAACAAACCTAACTGAGGGAATATTCTTAGATGCAGTTGCCAATGCAAACTGATAATCTTTGGCAAACAATTGCTGCATAACCTCTTGTGCAACAGTATAAGTATCATTATTCGTCATCCTAAACCTCCTGCTTATATTCGTAGAATATGTGCTTTGGTGCTTTCACAATTAAGTATCCCGCTTCATCCTGATGACTTCTTATAGTAATTTCTCTTCTTGCGAATAATTTGAAAAAAAGGGATTTCATACATAGCAAAATCCGAATCATCTGTAATTAGCTTCACACGAAACTTCGTAAGAATTTTTAGCCATGCATCAGAGCTTAGTTCTGCACGAGTCATTATTTTTGACTCAACTGCGTTCCACAGTGTTAGGTTAAGTGAAAAACCAAGAGAGAATATAATTATTTGCTCTAAATAATCTCTTATTACACTTATGTATTCATTAGATTTGGATTTTGCGACTACTAACAAACTAAAAAGAAAAGCTAATAAAATAAAATTGCTTATAAACGACTTGATTTTTTCAAACATTTACCCCACCTTTAAGTTCTTTTTTCTTTAAACACTCAATAATTTAACCGAACTCCTACAAACTTAGTCTACCATAATTCATATGTATTAGAATTAGAATTATATTAATTCCAATTACTTTACAAAGGCAATGCCTTTACACAAAACTTTTAATTAGATTATGTAAAGGCATTAAAAACTATCAATCAATTGATGCGTTTCTTCAACCCATCACGAATATTTAATTTGTAAGATTTTATATTGGATAATACCCTGAGGCGTTTCAACCGCGACAGGTTCATTTTTTCCTTTTAGCAAAAGTGCTTTTCCTATAGGCGATAAATAAGAAGCCGCTTCTAAGTCACCTAGCGCAATGTCATCGCTAGGTGATACGATCTTAAAGTCCATGCGTTCTCCATCTTCTATCGATTCCACTGTGACCGTTGAACGAATCAAAACGACTGGCAGGTTCGATAAATCATCCATCTGATGACGATGTTTCTTCACCTGCTCCGAATAAGCGCGCATCTTCTCCTCATAGGCACTCTTTTCCAATTGATTCTTTCCAAAATATTTTTCACTCACTTCTAGCAAATCCTGCTCCAACCAGCTTAAATGCTGCTGCAACAACACATGACCAGACATACTCATCCTCCTTTAAGGGTCTATTTTTTATACATTTAATGGAAGTGCCATTAAAATGCAACAAGGCATCCCGCTTTCACGGAATGCCTATCATAACCATATCATGGAAAAGATGAAAATACAAGTCAATAACAATTTGTCACTTCCATATGTTTTACGTTTTACAACTTTTATGCCTGCAGAAGTGTTAATATTTAGGAAATTTATGTATTCGTGAAACATTTAGTATTACAAATCAGTTAACCATTTTCTTAATGACTGAGTTTCTCCATTCATCATATGTTAGTTTAGATTTTTCTTCAATGGTTTTGCCATCTAATGTATAAACCTGACTTCCCAACAACATCATTCCTTGATGACACACTAAACTGTATCCACCCAAAACTTGATCCTCACATTTCACGATGTAAACTCTTGTCATGTTGGGATAAATCACTTTAAAACGATACGTTAAACCACTCTTTATCGTCTCATATATTCGCTTTATACTGCTGTCTAATGGATGATTTGTAACCAAGTAACCTTCAACTGTAAGTGGTTTATCTAGTAGACTCTCATAGTTCAAATCGATAAGTGCAAGTTTTTTTATGTCATTAAATGAGACCGTACCACGATGATAGTAAATTTGGCTACTACCTATGTATTCCAAAACGTTATATCCCTTATCCTCTAAAAACATTTTAGCCATTTTGTTATTTTCATTTAACGTTTCTAGATTGCCTTTTGGAATCGCATTGAATTTGTAATAACCTATACCTATAGCTGCGATTAACAGGCAAGTAAGCAAAAGAACAACTCCTTTTAAGCGTTTATTCTTAATTTTCAATCTGACCACCACCCTTTTGCACCTCAAAATGTACACACAAAAGTCTACCCAACTCGGGTAGACTTTGAATATTTTGCCACAATCTCGTCTGTGGTAAAACCTAAGGAATCAATGTCCGAAGATTATTATTAATTATAGTATAATTCAACCTCAAGGTATACTTTTTTCCCAAACGTTGGCCCAAAACGCCTAAATGAATCATGCAGTATAAAAAACAGCTTGTGCATTAAATAATTTTTCATAAACGTTACCATGATCCTTAATGAGTTCATCATGATGGCCAGATTGTATGATTCTACCTTCTTGAAAAACCAAAACGCGATCACAGAAACGACAACTTGAAAGACGATGAGAAATGTAAATCGCCGTTCTATTTTGAACCAATTGATCAAACTTCATATAAATATCATATTCTGCAATTGGGTCTAAAGCTGCAGTCGGTTCATCTAAAATTACTATTGGCGCTTCTTTATATAACGCACGTGCAATGGTAAGCTTTTGTGACTGACCACCCGAAAACTTTGTCGCTGATTTGTCATAACTTTTATCTAACATGGTCTCGACTTTATTTGGTAACACTTGCAAGTCGTCCCACATCCCTACTTCTTTTAAAATTCGCGTCAGTTTTTCATCAGCTGCTGCTTTCTCGTTTTTCATCTTACTCGTCACATTTTCTTCTACAGTCAATCCTAACAACTTATAGTCCTGAAAAACAGCCGAGATCAGCGTCATATATTGATCATATTTGATGTCTTGAATATCCATGCCGTTTAACGTTATTTTCCCAGAAGTGGGCTTATACAATCGCGTCAACAGCTTGACGAAAGTCGTCTTCCCTGCACCATTTAAACCAATAATCGATATTTTTTCATTTGGTTTAATATTCACAGAAATATTCGATAAGGTATTTTCTGTCGCTCTTGGGTATTTGAAACTCACATCGTGAAACTCAATAGTGTAGTCATCTGTTAGTTCTATGTTTTTATCCCCTGTCATATCTGATGTTGGTATCTCTTCATATGCGACGAGAAGTTGAAGCTGATGGCTGATTCTATAGGCTTCCATAAAACTACTTACAAAGTTATTTAAGCTTGCACTAAATTTCCCAACAGCTCCGGCATAAAGCATAAAATTTCCTACAGTAACGAATCCCTTAAGTGCTCTATAAACCAAAAATGCATAAATGGCTACCATCTGAATCTGCGCATTTACATTGACCAATCCATTTAGGCGACTTATTCCGCCATAAACCTTTATATAGATTTTGTTGGTCTGTACATTAACGCGATCCATTTTATCCAGTATCATCCTAAAGCTTTTATATAGCCTGATATCCTTAGCAATCTCAAGATCGCCAGATTGATTGATATAGTAGACAAACTCTCGGTTCGCATTCACTGACTCTGTGGATTCTTTATAGTAAAGTGCTTGTATTTTTTTAAAGATAAAGCTATTGATCCAAACCACTACGATAACAAGTAGAAGTACCCAAGGGCTAAAGGTCCAGATAAGTACAGAAAGTGACAAAATTAAAAAAGACTCGTTGACAATTTTTGAAAGTGCATTTACCATGCCAAACATCAATCCATGGTTTCTAACTGCAAATAGAGCACGTTCCTTTAAGTTTAGAACATCTGGATCTTCGACATTTTCAAAATCCAAATCCACGGTTTTAGCAGAAATATAACGTTCAAATGCATTGTTAAATTGATCCGTTTGCAGATCACAACGTGCCTGCAAGATTTTTTCAAATAGACTAAATATAAAATTCAAACCTGCAATCGCAATTATCATTCCCACTAATATCTCAGTTCTTTGTGCCCCCATCAATTCATCGACGATGAATTTTGGACCAAAAATAAAAATGAGCGGTCTTAGCGTTTTAAATAAAGATAAACCCAGCAGTGTTAAACTGTATCTAGGTGCTAATTGATGCACTAGCTTAGTGAAATATTTGAACACTTGCAAGGTTGTATGTTTCGATTCATTTGGTTTCATTATGCGCTCACCTCCGACTGAGTTTGATAATACTGTGCTTGAAGGTTGAACATATGTGCATATTTCCCTTTCAATGCCATGAGTTCAGAGTGTGAACCGGATTCGATAATCTTACCATCTTCGATAAAAATAACTTTATCACAAAACTTCGTGCTCGATAAACGATGAGAAATAAATATCGCAGTTCTGTTGCCAATCATATCATTGAAGCTTTCGTATATGTCCTTTTCAGCGATTGGATCTAACGCGGATGTCGGTTCATCTAATATGACAATTGGTCCATTTTTATAAAGCGCTCTTGCAAGTGCTAACTTTTGGTTTTCGCCACCTGAAAGCTCTATACCATCGTCGTAGATTACTTTTAGCAGTTCTGTATCGATAGACTTTCCTAATGTTTTAACCTTTTTTTCAAGACCAGATCGTCTTAATGCATCCCACACCATAGTTTCATCAGGTGATTCACATGAAGCGACATTTTCTGCAATGCTGGCAGCAAGTGGCTTGATTTCCTGGTAGACAACTGAAAACAACTTATAATGTTCTGTTAGTGGTACTCTAGATATATCTGTTCCTGAAATGTGAATCTCACCTGAATTTGGGCGATAAAGCCCCGTCAAAAGTTTTATTAAACTCGTCTTACCTGCACCGTTTGTACCGACGATTGCTAACTTTTGTCCCGCAGGAATTTCCAATGTAAGCTTATCAAATACCACCTTCTCACTGTCAGGATACTTAAAGCAAATATCTTTAAAGCAAATGTCATGACGCTCACCTTTTGGGGCTTCAAGTGGTTCATTCAACACGACATTGCCATCTATTTCCAAGTAGTCTCGATAATCATCTACATATCTAGCTGCAAGTCTAAGCAACGTCACTTGACGCATCAACTCTTGCATCCATACTGCAAAACCACTAATCGTGCCTGTGTAAAGAATGAAATCGCCAAAAGTTAATCTCCCATTTAAAGTTAAATAAGTAATATAGCCATAAACGATCCCATCTCTTAGTAAAACTAAAACCGTATCCAATAGCTCTACTTTTAAAAATTCTTTATAAATCGTTTTCTGGATTGCTTCAGTCTTTCGGTTAAAATACAACATTTTCTCTAATAGCATTTCTTTGAGTTGGTAGATTCGAATATCTTTACCAAACTCAAAATCAGTCATAATTCTAGCCAAATATCTAAATTTTCTCTCATCCGGTCTCAGTTCATCTTCTTTTGAATGCTGAAACTTATTTGCTTTGTCCTTTCGTCTATAAATAATAAATACACTTATTAATAAATAAATTAAAACCAAAGGGTTAAGACTAAAAATAATCCCTAAGTAACCAATGAATCCAAGTAAATAACCAACGATTGAGAAGGTATTTTGCATGACACCACCCATCCCAAATTGAGGGTTGCTGGTCGTCCATTTCGCTCTATGTAATGCATTTTGAGTATCGACATTTTCTACGTGATGGTAGTCGAGTTGCATCGCTTTTCCATGCAGTTCTAAGCCGAAAAGCATTCTAGTTCTTGCCATTTTCATACGATAGACACCGATGCATGCCTCTTTTGTAAAATAGACGATCGATGCGAGGATTAAGGTGCAAAGCAAAATCGTTATAATGTACTTTATAGATTGTTTTGTCGAAACTGCATCGATGATCAACTTTGGAACTACTACCCATATAAACGGTGCAATTGCAACTGCTAGGGAGTTTACTAAAGTTAACCACAATGATTCAGGTTGCCATTTAAACATGTGTTGTAATGTAAATACGATGTTGCTCATTAAGCTGCGTTTGTCCTTCTTCTCTTTATTGGACATCTGTATCCCCCTTGTTTGAGTTTCTAGTTTGATTATTTTTTTATATTATATATTTTTAAACAATTAAATAACTATTTAATTATATATCATAATTGTTATTATAAAGCATATATCGTTTTATTATATTTATTTTGTAATATTAATTGTTTTTTATTTATATTTAGCGCATACAATATGTATTTTAATATAACATATTATAGTTCGATCGAAATCTCTTAACTATTTATCCCCATATAAATAATTGTATGTCTTTTCTTCAAGATCATAAAAGGGTTGTAAAAATGTTAGATCTGGCGCACTGCCTCCGAGACCACTTTTTTTATAAAACTCATTTGTACTTTCATAAAAATAGCCCTTATTAAGTGACTTTAAGTTAACGAGATCCGTTTCTGTAAGCTTATTTTTAGATGCAAGTTCGCGCATATCTAATAAATATCTTGATGTGAACTCCAGTGTAATGTCAATCCTATAATCGAAACTGGATAAACTCTCAATAATTGTTTGCGTCTGATTAACAATGTTATATGTATGATCTAAGGTCTCATAAAGTTCGGACTGATCGGCTAATGACTTCTCGCCTTTACTGTAGGCATTCGCCGAGAGAAATAACGTGTTTAACTCTTCTGTTAAAATCCGACTTACCCCACTATGAATTTTCGCAACGGCGCGTTCCCCTTCTTTCGAATCGATTCTGAAAAAATTATAAGCTGCCAAAGCAAATAACAAAAGAAATAGTAACATAGAAAACATAAGCTGTTTGTTTTTCATACTACGCCTCACTTTTTATTTTTTCTTCCCACTTGCAACAAGCGATAGGGCTTTTTAACATAATTATTGAAGAAATTCTTTCCCTTTTCTACCTCTCCTAAAATTTTTTGAATAACCGACATTAATTGAGTATTCCCTTTCCAATAACGCATGAGTACAGCAGGTGGTACATCATTAAAGTAAGAGTTTAGTGTAGTGGCTACTACAAAAAGGTCGTCAGCATACCCCGTTGGGCCAAGTATATCCGGTATAAAATCTATAGGCAACATAAAATAAAGAAGCGCATAGGCCGCCTTTTTCTTATGAATGCCATCTAATTTTGGGTCAAAGGTCAATTGCCACATGAGATAAAAAAGATCTGGTGCAAAGAAGATGACCTCTCCCAGCCCCTTCGGTATCTTTTTATCCATTAACCAGCTCAATGTTTTAACTCTTAAATCGGCGTAAAAGGAAGCGGAATCTTGATTAACTTCCACTAGAGCCCTCTCACCTAAATCTTTTTTATCTTCGAATTCTTTAACCTTGCTATTCACTTTTTGATGATTTAACCATTTCATTTTCATACACACTCTCTCTTATCTGCTTTGATATCATATGATAAAATGCCTCATGCCCAATGCTTAAATCGTATTCCAAAATAAGCTCATCGATAAATGTCAAAATCTTTATCACACCAATATGCAGGGTACTTGGCCCAATACGATCCATAATCGCGCTAAATTTATCATGTTCATCATTTGAAAGGTAATGAGAAAGACGTTTCATCCCTAACTTACCATTCTGTGGATCTTTGACCGCTCTTAAAATCAAGGATAAAGTACCTGTCATATGACTTAGCAGTCTTGAAGCCCATATCAAATCATTGCGATTATAAGCAGCATCAAACTCTAAAAGATTAAAGGTTAGCTCATCTAGTAGCTGTTTGATACCTTCTGTATCGATACTAAATCCTTCATTCTGATACTCACGAAGCATCAAATTTGGATCGTATAGTGTCATAATTTCGCCTGTACAAACAAGCGTTTTTTCGGTCACTGTATAGAGATCAAAATGTAACCCATCTTCAAAGACTGCGACGATTTGTGGCGCCACAAAATTGACTTCTTCTGTAAAAACCATTCTCTTATACTTTTCTAAATGCGCTAAACGCCTATGTAAAAAATCATGCATCAGCGTTTCAGTTACCATACAGTATAGATCTACATCTGAATATTCATCATCATGTTCTTTCGCGATAGAACCCTTTAAAAAGACCGCAATCACCGCGGGATCTGATATCAGTGACTTTAAAATTATATCAATGCTTTCCCTTTGGCGATGTCCCGCTACCATTCTAGCTCCCTCACAACATTTCTATTTTTGTGCATTACATCTCAATTTGTTTATAAACTAGCAAGTAAGCTTATGATGCCAAATGCCCATTGTAAGGCGATTATTGTAACAATAAATATAAGACAATTCTTAATGGTCTTTATATACGATAACTGTCTTAATTTGATAAGCAAATCAAGATCACTTTCTGTTGGCTGATGTGAACCAACTTCATAAAACTTATATGGAAATTCAGAATCCTCCACGATGTTATCGGGAAGTCTCTCTCCAGCTTGCTTCATGGCGTAATATTGGTTTGAAGCATCAGAAGCACACTTCTTAAAGTTCTTTAATCTTAACTCATATTTAAGTTTTTCAATCTCGTTAGACTTAATTGACATATCAACACCTTTCTAAACGATTGCAACTATCCCCTAATTTTCTCTTCAGCATAATAATTGCTCGTATCTGGATTACCAAGTCCATTTAAAACCTCTTGGCATAAAGCTTCCCATGCTGTCTTTTTTTCAGATGCGTGTATCGGCGCTTCTAGAAACACTTTTAATTGGGCTGCAAATTTTGGCGCTATTTGACGCATTTCAGTGTACCCATGCTTTGCGTAGACAGGCATTTTAACGAGATATTTTACTGCAATATCACAAAGTATCTTAATTTGAGAATTTGTAAAAAACAAGAAATCCTCATATGCGCCTGCATCAAACAAATCAATACCATCATAGTAGACGGTTTCCACATAGAAAGCAAAATCAATCTTTTGACTATCATTTAATCTAAAATCATAGGCAGCTTTTTTTTCAATAGCTTTCTCTTGTATCCGCTTGAGCTGATGATTGGGATCGACTAATATTTTTGCATCTGAATAAATTCTAACTGACGTCATATCTTTCTCTAATCGGTCAAAGTATTTCCACTCTGGAGAAATAAAATACTCGAACTCTTGATTTTCAAAGAACATACGACCTCTTGCTGAGAAAGCATCATCAGCGCCTAACAAAAAGATATCTATGTCGGAATGTTCTTGCATTTGCTGAGTCACATATGACCCAGTTACCATAGCGCCGACAACTTGATGCTTTTCCTTCATTAACTCAATAAATCTGTAAATTTTATCATTTAACTGAGAATAATCCAATTTTGTTTTCCTCCGCTTTCTCTAATCGTAGCCTTATTTTTAATTCTCAAACAGCTTGGTTGAATGTATTGATCTCGGTCAAACATCCGTTTTAGATGTTCAATTGTCAATGCACCTAAATCAACGTCTTCAATAGCCACTTCATCTATCAGTTCATCTTTCCAAATATACCAAAGCTCTATGTCTGTAAGTCTATTTTCATTAAACTGATCCTGAATATATTGAATTAGCTTGTGTGCTCTTACATCATTATATCGCCAAGCAAGCTCTGCAATATAAGGCTTACTGGTATAATACGGACCATAACTATGCTGAACATCGATTGCGCAATCAATTGTAATTTCATCGAAGTCACTTTCAGAATCAACTTGAAGAACGACTTTGGCATTAGGATCGACGTCTGAAGCAATTAACAATTCAGGTACTTCAAGATTTTTTTTGATTAAATCGTTAATGGAATAATAACTAATTAGTTCATTTTTCACTTCTGTTAATGGTGCATCTGATGCAAAGAAAAAGAATTGACTCATAATTCCTCCCTAAAGTGAACCTTTACTTATGTATAATTCCCAAAATGCCTCTTTACTCAGTGACCATATCCTATTAATATCTACTTCTGATACTGAACCAAACACTTCATAAAAAATAGAATTGCCAAAAATATATGAAGCATAAAAATCTAGATTCATCTCTCTAAAAAACATTCGATCATTCGGAATGACTCTCGGATCATATTGAGACCATTTAAGTTCCGTCTTATAGCCTAGATTATAAAAATAATGTTCTATGTTAAATTGCTTATACATCATATAATCTGAAAAATAAGTTGCAAGTCCCTCATAATAGATGCTATCTGAAAAACGATACGAAAGATTATCAAAATCAACGGATTTAAGATGTGCGAACTCATGTGTCAATATTTCATATAAAGCGTATTCATTGTCTTTCAAAAGTTTGGGGTTAACCCAAATGATTATTGCGTCATTAGATAAAGTAATCCCATAATTTGAAATACCACTAGGCAGTAACAGTACATTAATCTTATCTACATCAAATCGCATACATAGATCACTAAGATGTAATACAACCTTTTCCTTAATTTTCTGATTTAAAATAGACTCGTGAATGCGATCTAGACCACCATAATGAAAGGTAAATGAATCTTGCTCTAAAAGCGTCTGAACCGATGAGATAACTATATCGTTATCCTTACCGTGTTCAACTAAGAAGTCCGATAACGTCCTACCTATCGTTTCATCATAATATTCATTGGCACCAAATGGATACTTGGCTGTCTTTTCGTACAATGTC
>DJWQ01000238.1 GCA_002441045.1 Firmicutes bacterium UBA6226
TTAACTCATTACCTAAACCAGCAAGAACGAACTCGTGTTTACAAATTGTATCCACTGGCAAAGTATAATGACCTTTTAATTTTGCTTGCATATAGTTAGCATTTAAAACTGCCATCTCAGAAGCACGTTTTAAACCTTCAGCACCCATTGTAAGAATGTATGTGTATGCTCTTACTAAGATCCCAAAGTTTCCGAAGAATGCTTTCACTTTACCGATCGAATCAGGACGATTGTAATCTAAGAAATAAGCATCCTCGTTTTTACTCACCACAGGATAAGGCAAGAAAGCTTCAAGATGCTTTTTAACGCCTACTGGACCTGATCCTGGACCACCGCCACCATGAGGCGTCGTGAAAGTTTTGTGTAAGTTGTAATGAACAACATCAAAGCCCATATCGCCAGGTCTAGTTTGACCCATGATCGCATTTAGGTTAGCACCATCATAATATAAAAGTCCGCCAGCTTCATGAACCAACTTCGCGATTTCAACGATGTTCTTCTCGAAAAGACCAAGTGTACTTGGATTTGTAAGCATTAAACCAGCAATTTCATCGTTTAAAACAGCTTTCAAATTATCAAGATCGATTGCGCCATCTCTCGTCGATTTGATTTCTACGATATCAAAGCCAGCTACGTTTGCACTTGCAGGATTTGTACCATGCGCAGAGTCTGGAACGATGATTTTAGTTCTCTTNNGAAAGGTCATACATGAGCTCTAGAGCGCCTTGAACTTGCTTTTCATCTTGTTGTGGATGAAGTGAAGCAAATTTAGGCAATGCTGCCATATCCTCATTGATTTTTGGGTTATATTTCATCGTACAAGATCCAAGTGGATAAAAACCAGTATCTACACCGAAGTTTTTATTAGATAATCTTGTATAGTGTCTCACTAATTCTGGTTCGCTAACTTCAGGTAGTACAATTTCTTCTTGTCTGCGTAAAGTTGCAGGAATTAAATCATCAAGATTCACACTGTCAACTTTACAGGTAGGCAATTTAAATGCGCGTCTACCTTCTTTTGAAATTTCAAATATAAGTTGATCGTAGTTTACCATGTGATTTCCTCCATTGCTTTTACGAGACAATCGATTTCTTCGATTGTGCGTTTTTCAGTGACGCAGAACATGATGAGGTTTTTATCTGTTGCATAGTCTTTGCCGACGTTGTATCCGCCTAAGAAGCCTCTTGCAGCAAGCTCATCGTTTAATACATCTACGTTTTTATCTGTCTCAAGAACAAATTCCCTGAAGAATGGTTGATTATAAACTGGTCTAAACTTGCCAGTTGCAATCAGCTTGTTATAAGCATAATATGCTTTTTTAGCTGATTCTTTTGCAACTTCTGTAAGACCTTCTTTACCAAGTGCCCCTAAATAGATCGTTGCACAGAGTGCATTGAGCGCTTGGTTAGAACAAATATTTGAAGTCGCTTTATCTCGTCTAATATGTTGTTCACGTGCTTGAAGCGTTAACGTGAAAGCTCTCTTGCCGTCTAGATCAAGTGTTTGACCAACAATACGACCAGGTAATTTTCTCATTTGCTTCGTTGATGCTGCCATGAAACCTAGGTAAGGACCACCAAAGTTAAGACCATTACCTAAAACTTGACCCTCGCCAACTGCAATATCAGCACCGTACTCACCTGGTGTTTTTAAGAAACCAAGAGAAATTGGATCAACATTCATGATAAATAATGCTTTATTTGCGTGCGTCACTTCTACAGCTTCAGTACAATCTTCGATATTACCAAAGAAGTTTGGTGTTTGAACGATAACGCCAACGGTGTCAGAGTTTACTACCGCTTTGAGCGCTTCAATATCAGTTACACCATTTTTTGCAGGCACTTCTACTACTTTAGTGCCATAAAAACGCATATAAGTTTTCACAACTTCTCTAGTGTGTGGATGAACCGTTTCAGAGATAACAACTGTATCCCCTTTTTGATTTGCAGCTGCAAGCATAGCTGCTTCTGCAGTAGCAGATGCGCCATCATACATAGATGCATTTGAAACTTCAAGACCCGTAATATTAGCAATCATCGTTTGATATTCAAAGATCGCTTGAAGCGTTCCTTGGCTAATTTCTGGTTGATATGGTGTATAAGCAGTATAAAATTCTGATCTTGAAACAAGATGATGGATAATAGAAGGAACTGAATGGTCGTACGCACCAGCACCTCTAAAACAAACAAGCTCATCTGTTCCTATATTTTTATTTGCAATACTTTTAATTTTTTTAGTGACCTCTATTTCAGATAGAGGACCATTGATATCAAGTCTTCTGCCAAGTTTGATTGCCTCTGGAATATCGTCGAAAAGTCTGTCGATCGAGTCTATGCCAAGTACTTCAAGCATCTTTTTGACATCTTGATCAGTATTTGGGATATATGGAAACATCCTATGCCTCCTCGTTACAAAATGCTTCGTACTCTTCCGCGTTCATTAATTCATCTAAGTCAGCAGGATTAGAAATGCTGATTTTCATAATCCAAGTTTCATAAGGATCAGAGTTTACTAAAGAAGGATCGCTTTCTAATTCTTCATTAACTTCAACTATTGTTCCTGTTACAGGCATTAACATATCTGAAGCCGCTTTAACAGATTCAATAGTACCAAAGCTATCTTCGCCTTCGATTTCAGCGTCAACTTCAGGTAATTCTACATATACGATTGCACCTAATTGATGTTGTGCAAAATCTGTGATACCAACTAATGCTACGTTGCCATCCACTTTAACCCACTCATGGTCTTTTGTATAATATAATCCGCTTACAACTTTCATTTTAATACCCTCCTGATGATCATATATTTTAGGGCCAATTGCCCTTAAAATCAGTATACCTCAAATTTAAA
>DJWQ01000222.1 GCA_002441045.1 Firmicutes bacterium UBA6226
TTTTGATCAAGTGTTTTCATTAATTTGATCATAAAAAATGCTCCTTTCAGTTGATTGCCAACCGAAAGAAGCACCAAAAAAACGTCCTATAGATTAAAACGAAACAGGTCGATGGTTACCGCTTACGGTCAGCTGATTTGCCAATATTGAGTTGTCGGTTGTACACCTCGGAACGCTGTCCACAAGCTCACCGCCTTTCGTAGTTTTGTATTGCCTTAAACAGTATATACTATTAATTGAAGAATTAAAACTCAATTTTTATGGATGCACCCGCTTTTTTAAAATCGTCCATAATGGCTCTAGGCACAAGGCCACCGCCAGTCGCCCAAGACAGATGGGTCGCATTTTGCATCTTTTCTAAAAGGTCCTCGTTTAACAGATAATTGAAGCCATCTTTTGTGTAAAAAAGTTGAATTGGACCATAAAAACCTGCAAGAGCAGAAGGCTCAAGTTCAATTTTGTCAGTAACTGAAAGTAAGTGAAGTAGCCATAGCATCGTATGATCTTCCACGGTAAAAATCCCATCAATGAGAGGCATCATAATCTCGCCTACAAATCCAGAAGGTCTACCAACGGCAAGTCCGTCAGCTTCTGTTTTTAGTTCGATACCTATATCCTCAACTGCGACTTCGCTGTGCAGACCAGATGCCATACCTAGTAGCATACAAGGTGCGTGTGTTGGCTCAGCAAAGAATATTCTTACTGAGTCTTCAAAGATTAACTTTAAGCCGTAAGCGACACCTCCTGGTGCACCGCCTACACCACATGGTAGATAGACAAATAGTGGATGTTCATCGTCAACGATAATGCCTTCATCAGTAAGTTGTGTTTTCAGTCTTAAAGCTGCAACCGCATAGCCTGTAAACAAATGCAATGAATTTTCATCATCTATAAAGTAGGCAAATGGATCCTTTAAAGCTGCTGCACGTCCTTCTTCTACTGCTTTTGAATAATCGGAATCGTGTAGGACGACAGTTGCGCCTTTTTCCTTTAGAAGTGTAATTTTCCAAGGCTTGGCGTCATTTGACATATGCACGGTTACATTAAAGCCAATGGCACGGCTAATGATGCCGATGCTAAGACCTAGATTGCCAGTAGAGCCGACGAGGATGGTATACTGATTAAATAATGCTTTAAACGATGCTTGATCAAATTGGGTATAATCTTGATTCGAATCGAGTAAGCCGTGCGCCTTCGCTAACTTTTCTGCGAAAAGTAGAACTTCATAGACACCACCGCGCGCCTTAATAGACCCAGCGATGTCCAAATGACTGTCGAGCTTGGTCCACCAATCGCCGATGATGCGGCCACCGACAAAGGGGATGATGCCTAGCTGGAGCTGCTCGACCTTCTGAATTTTTGATTCGATTATGCCATTTGTTTCCTGTGTTTCTGGGAAAAGTTGTGCAAGGAGTGGCGCAAAACGGCGTAGTCTTTCGTCAGCTAACTTTATATCTGAAAGGGTCGGTAGCGCTTTGCTAGAAAGCGAACTTAACGCTTCCTGTGTCTTCATTTTATTTGGATTGACCCAGAATACGGGCTCTGCTTGACTTAAACTCAATTTTAATGACGCGTCTAATGCGGGTATTGATTTCATGATTACCTCCATTAATTTAATGTCAATTTAATCTTAACAGATTTATGACGCATTTAAAATCAAATTAAAGAATGTTATAATAGAGGCGTCAATACTTATTATAGACTACTAAACAGGAGAAAACTATGACGCTTTTAGAACGTATTAGAGGGTTGAGACAACCTATTTTAATGGCTATTTGCACACTTTTAATTATTGGATTTTTTATACCGTGGATGACAAATAACCCTGACCTTGAAACATTTGCTTATTCCGAAATTAAACTGTCTGGCTTTGACATTTTTAAGGGCTATCAATCACTGGTGGCTGTAGTTGATCCGCTGATTTCGGCACTGGGATATGCCGCACTTGGAAAGGTACTTTATCTTGGATATATCTTAATTCTTTTGCCAGTACTGTCATTGGCATCTATCGTTTTATTAGGAATGCGACATGCTAAAGCGACACTGGTCACTTGGATTAATTTTGTGGCACATGCGTTAATTATTATAGGTTTATTTTTACTGATTATGGTCTATGGGGATCTAAGAACCTTATTTTTTACCATTATGTCCTTTAGCTTTGGGTATTATTTAATGATGCTCATGTCTATATTAGGTGTGGCAACGCTTGTCGTCACACGACGTAAGTGAAGCACTATCGACTGTTAGGCATTTTACTTCTACTAGAAAACAATCCTGTAATGACAGCGAAGGCAATTGCCGATCATTTTGAAGTATCGGTGAGAACCATTTATCGAGATTTAGATGTCCTATCAGAAGCCGGTTATAGTATCGTAACTGAAAGTGGTAAAGGTGGAGGCGTTGCGCTTCAATATAATAAACGCCTTAGGCTTAGTGCGATGGATAAGAGTGAGCTCTTAAAAGTGGTTGAAAGATTTGCAATCTTCGACAAAGACGATCAGTTATCTGAAAATCTTGCACTTAAAATTAGAGGGCAATTACCAGAAGAGGCGAGAATTGTCTTTGATAGAATGAGATCTGCTTCATTGGTGGATAAAAGCAACTGGTATGGCATATCAGAGGATAAAGCACAATTTTTATCATTGGTACAGGAAAGTATTATTAATGAGTTAAAAATTAAAATGGACTATAAAAGCAGTACTGGTTATACTGCGGATAGAGTTGTCTGGCCACTGGGGATTGTAAAAAAGGCAGGTCAGGATTACCTTGTCGGCTATTGTGAGTTGCGCGCTGAAATTCGCACCTTTAAAATGGA
>DJWQ01000021.1 GCA_002441045.1 Firmicutes bacterium UBA6226
TATCTAGTGACGATGGCGGAGGGGCAACACCTGTTCCCATACCGAACACAGAAGTAAAGTCCTCCAGCGTCGATGGTACTTAGCGGGCAGCTGCTTGGGAGAGTAGAACGTTGCTAGTTAGAAAAACTCAGTCTTTTGACTGAGTTTTTTTAGTTTATTCAATAGGTTGATTATTAAATCTATAATTATTAAACTCGTTGTGACTCTAAATCTATTTTAAGCATAAATAGATTATACAACTTAAAAGCATTTGAAATCACAAAAAACTCGGTCCTTTGACCGAGTTTTTTATTGATTCATGTTAGTCGTATAGGTTCGTAGTCCCTCAAGTATATTGAACTGCTTATAATCCGCATCTTCAAGATTTGAAAAACTCAGACCAATCAGACGTACAGGTTTTTCTAGCTTTAATCCTTCAAACATATTAATCAGAGTTGCTTCAAGGATGTTAAAGTCATTGGTGTTGTATTCTAAACTATGACTTTTGGTAAACTGTTCAAAGTCGTGATATTTAATCTTAATCGTTAGCGTTCGTGGCATTAAGCTTTTTTCATCTAAGCGATGTTGTATTTTAACGAGATATTTATACAGAATGCTATATAATAGCTCGCGGTCATCACTATCCTGTTCAAGTGTTGTTTCACGACCATAGGATTTGCGTTCCGCATATTCTTTTACAGGTCGATCATCGATGCCATGAATACGATCAATGATTTCTTTTGCCCAAGCCTCACCCAAAATATCATTTAGAAGCTCACTAGGATAAGAATAAAGATCATCAATTGTAAATATACCAATTCTGTTTAGTTTTTCACACGATTTTTTCCCAAGACCATGAATTTTTATAATAGGCAATGGTCGCAACAAATCAGGAATTTGAGACGGAACAATTTCGAAAATACCGTTGGGCTTGTTCCAATCAGAAGCCAGTTTTGCTAAGAATTTATTATACGAAATACCAACGGATATAGTAAGTCCAGTCAGTTCATTAACTTCTTTCTTTATTCGCTTCGCAATATCAATAGGATTCTCAAGTCCAGTTACATCGATATATGCTTCGTCAATAGAAACCCTTTGAACCGTATCAAACTCAGACTCTATCAAATCAAAGATTTGGCTTGATATCTCGGAATATCGCTGCATGTTACCATAGACATAAATACCATTAGGACAAAGTTTCTTTGCGACGACTATGCTCATCGCACTGTGGACACCATATGCACGTGCTTCATATGAACATGTAGATACAACACTTCTATCAGAATCACCACCAACGATAAGTGGTTTTCCTCTGTATTCGGGATGGTCTAACTGTTCTACTGATGCAAAAAATGCATCTATATCAAAATGAATAATTTGTCGATTCATAGGGATCTCCATTTCAGAACATATGTACTGTTTTTAGTATACACGATTTTAAATTAGATAGCAAATAGGGAATCAAATTTCTCTTTTTGATGCTAAATGAATGTGATATAATCAGTTTGTGAAAACGTTTCCAGTAACGTTACCATAAACTGCGATTCATTTAGGAGGATAAAGTGAGAAACCTAAATATTAAAGATATTGCCAAGCTTGCAGGGGTTGGCGTAAGTACTGTATCACGAGTAATCAATCAACATTCAGATGTAAAAGATGAGACGAGAGAACGTGTACTTGAAGTGATCGCGAAATACAATTATATTCCCAATAATAGTGCTAGAAATCTTAAAAGATCTGAAACGATGGATGTTGGGATTCTGATTAAAGGNNTCCTACGCAGGTTACTCTGCGGTGATTCACTATAATATTGAAGCAACTAAGGACATTGATGCTGCTTTTGAGTTTATTATGGAGAAAAAACTTAAGGGAATTATCTGTTTAGGTGGTGATTTTGATCAGTTGACAGATAAGGAGATTGAACGTTTAGGCGTGCCCCTAATTATGGCCTCAACAGAAATTCCAGAATTATTGAATAAAAACCTCTTTTCCAGCGTAATAATTGATAATGAGGAGGCAGCAAAGTCAGCTACCGAATTTTTAATCGAGCGTGGACATCGTAAAATAGGTATTATTACTTCTGGAGATCAGGACATGTCCGTAGGCACCATAAGGACAAGAGGCTATATTAAAGCACTTGAAGAAAATAAACTTGAGAAAAACGATAATTATTTTGAGGTGGGTGCATACACTTTTGAAACGGGCTATGAGGCGATGAAAAGGTTACTTGAAAAAGCTGACGACCTTACTGCGGTATTTGCCATCTCAGATGTCATGGCCATAGGTGCTGCAAAAGCTATAGGAGAAAAAGGTCTCAATATACCTGGTGATATCAGTATTATTGGTTTTGATGATATCGACTATGCTGCATTTTTTAATCCAGCACTTACGACAATTCATCAGCCAGTCGAAGAAATTGCGTTTGCCACTGCAGAAATAATGGTAGGTATATTAGACGAAAGACAAACACATAAGCATATGGTCTTTCCGACTGAAATTATTGAAAGGTCTTCTTGTAAAACAATTTAATTAAGCAGCAGAAGGGAGCTATTATGAAATCCTATATGAATGAGCTTGGAATTAAGAAGTATTCATTTGGTCAAATGATTCCAACAGATACGATTTTGGCAACGACTTTCACAGAAGTAAATTCATCTTATGATGGTATTATCAGAAGAGAAAACAACGAGACACTCATTGAACTACCACTCGAAAAAAATGATATTGTCTATGGATTAGGGCAGAACGTTCATGGCATCAACAAACGTGGACATATTTATGAAGCGTTTTGTTCGGATGATCCTAACCATACACCTGATAAAAAGTCACTTTATGGCGCGCACAATTTTTTTATTATTGCAGGTGAAACCTCAATTGGCTTGTATATCGATTTTGCTGGCAAAATAACTTATGATATCGGATTTACCTATAGAGATAAACTCATTATCACACTCAGCGGAGTCGATTTTGATCTTTATGAAATTAATGGAACACCTAGTGAAATCGTTAGTCAATTTCGCAAGCTGATTGGTCTTAGCTATGTTCCGCCTAAATGGGCATTTGGCTATCAGCAGTGCCGATGGAGCTATGAAACTGATGAACGCGTTC
>DJWQ01000167.1 GCA_002441045.1 Firmicutes bacterium UBA6226
AAGAGCATATAGACAAGCAATCGATACATTTTATAAAGATCCAGAGCATTATGTGTTTAACCCTGAATGGTTTGAAGAGTTACAAAAAGTTTCTCATAGAGAGTTCACGCATGGTTTTTATAACAATAAACCAACGCATGACGATCAGTTATATACGACGAGTTCATATGTTAGAACGTACGATTTTATTGGAGTCGTTGAGGACTATGATAAAGAAACTGGAATAGCAACTATAGAACAAAGAAATCATTTTAGAAAAGGTGATAAGATAGAAATCATTGGCCCTAATTATTTTTATCACGAGCATTTGGTTGATGAGATGTTTGATAAGGACAATCAATTAATTGACGTTGCACCTCACGCTAAAATGATCGTTAAAATACCACTTCACCACGAAGTGAAAAAACATGATTTAGTTCGAATGGTCGCAAGAGATTAAAGAAATCATTTGGGAGGAGTTTATGAGTAAACCAGTCGTTATTGGGGTATGTGGTGGTACAGGTTCGGGGAAAAGTACCGTTGCAAAGGCCATTTTTAAGTCACTACCAGAGGACAATATCCTTATTATTGAGCAAGATGCTTATTATAAAGATCAAAGTACTTTAACTTATGAGGAACGTGTTAAAACAAATTATGATCATCCGCTTGCGTTTGATACTGAACTGTTGATTGAGCATATTAAACAGCTATGCGAGCATAAGGCGATTGATAAGCCGATCTATAATTTTTCTAAGCACAACAGAGAAACTGAATCGATCCACGTTAAGCCGAGAGAGATTATCATCATTGAAGGCATTATGATTCTTGAAGATGAACGTCTGAGAAATTTGATGGATATTAAGATTTTTGTTGATACGGATGCTGACGTGAGAATCATTAGAAGGATTACAAGAGACATTAACGAACGTGGCAGAACCCTTGAATCTGTAATTGATCAATATCTAACAACGGTTAAGCCTGCTCATGAGCAATTCATTGAGCCTATGAAAAAATATGCAGATATTATTATACCTGAAGGCGGCTATAATAAAGTTGCCATAGACCTCATGACGACTAAGGTTATGTCAATTATAAAAGAAAAGCAATAAAGGAGATAGGATGTTAGAAGCGCATAAAGTTGAAATAGCTGAAATATTACCGACAAAACACATCGCACTAATCGCGCATGATTCAAGGAAAAAAGACATGATTGAATGGTGTAGCGAGCATAAGGATGCACTAACAAA
Source organism: Firmicutes bacterium UBA6226 (assembly GCA_002441045.1). The sequence goes on from DJWQ01000167.1 coordinate 1,227, forward strand.
ACATTTTCTATATGGAACAGGCACGACCTCTAAGATGATAACAGAAGCGTTATCCTTACCAATAAGAGGTCTCAAAAGTGGTCCTCTTGGTGGCGATCAACAAATTGGTAGTTTGATCGTTGAAGGTGAGATCGATTTTATGGTGTTTTTCTGGGATCCAATGAGCATGCATCCACATGACCCCGATGTAAAAGCACTGTTAAGAATTGCAACATTATACAATATTCCTATCGCAATGAACCGCTCTACTGCGGACTTTTTGTTGACAAGTAAGTTCATGGACCAAAGTTATCCACGCAAAATTATCAATTTTGATTCGTATTTAAAGAGAGATCTATAGAAAATTGGGGTGATCTTTTGAACCATCTTGAACTCATCAAAACAGCAATTGAAGTGAATGCCTCTGACATTCATATAGCACCGTATGCCAAACCTATGCTACGTGTTAATGGGACGTTAAAATCTGTCGATATATACGACACCATGACACACGATCAGGTTGCAGAAGGGGTTAGAGAACTTTGTGGCACAGAACAACTAGAAAAGCTTGAACGAAAAGGCGAAGTTCACTTTAGTTTTTCCATAACTGAGTACGGTCGATTTAGAGTGAACATCATTAAGCAAAGAGGCACTTATAGCATCTCTATTAGAATTCTTAAACTGGCAATTCCAACGCGTGAAACACTTGAAATTCCTAGTGTTATGTATGAATTGGCATCGCAGGGAAGAGGACTCATATTGGTTAGTGGCGCATCTGGTTCTGGGCGGTCTACAACGATGGCATCGCTTGTACAACATCTCAACGAATCTGAATGTCTAAATATTATAACGGTGGAATCGCCAATTGAATATTTGTTTAAACATGGACATTCTATTGTTTTACAAAGGGATGTTGGAATTGACTGTGACTCGGTATATGAAGGTATCAAAAGTATCATGCGACACGACCCTGATGTGGTAATGATTTCAGATGTTTCAGATGAAGCAGCGCTTGAGCTTGCACTTCAGATTTCTGAGTCAGGAAAGCTGGTGATTGCAGGGATACCATCGATTAACGCGGTTACCACAATTGAGTCAATTATTGCTTCGGCCAAACCTGAAAGACGGGAAAATCGCAAACTCAAACTGGCATCTAATTTATCGGGCATTATCGCCCAACAGCTTGTTCCTACGATATCAAGTGACAAAAGGGTACTGTGTTATGAGCTCTTGCTTAATAATACTGCAATACGCTCAAGTATCCTATCAGAATCGTTTTTAGAAATAAGAAATACGCTTATCGTAGGCAAAAAACAGGGGATGATCAGCATGGACTTTAACCTATTTGAACGATTTTCAGAAAAGGTAATTACCCAAGAAACGCTTTATAAATTTTGCCAAGATGTGGAATTTGTTAAGCGTTTAGAGAGAAGCGCGCATAAGTTGGAGGGAATATGAACAACGTGATCCTAATCGGAATGATGGGTTCTGGAAAGACCACGATTGGTCCCAAACTGGCTTCACGACTAGGTTTTAGGTTTGTCGATATGGATGCACTTATTGAATCCATGCAAGGTATTACCGTTCAGAGAATTTTTGATATGTATGGCGAAGCACATTTTAGAAAGCTCGAAATGGATTTAACGAGTAAGTTAGCAAACGTAACCTCTACAGTTATCTCCACTGGTGGCGGAATAGTAACCAACGCTCAAAATACAATAGAGCTAAGAAAGTTGGGGAAGGTTGTTTATTTAAAGGCAAGTATTGAACAATTAGAAGCCAATTTGGGCGGTAATTTTGATAATAGACCGATGCTTCAAAAACATTCATTGCATGCTATTTTGAAGGTGAGGCAGAGCTTATATGAATCTGCTGCAAACCTAATTATCGATGTCGATGGTAAATCCTCAGAGGCACTTGTAGAGGAGATTATAATCGCACTTTCATCGTGATGGTTTTAATTGCATAGGGCTTATAGTTCTGATAAAATCTATGTATGGGAGAATTCTTGACAATCAATAAAGTTTAAAGCTATAATAAGTGTTGGTCTGAGTTTGATTATTATTTGGAGGTTTTTATAATGATAGCTGCAAGTGATTTTAGAAAAGGCGTTACGTTTGAAATAAATAACGAACCTTTCGTAATTGTTGATTTTCAACATGTTAAACCTGGTAAAGGCGCTGCTTTTGTTAGAACTAAGTACAAAAGCTTAATCAATGGGACAATAAGAGAGCAAGCTTTCAACCCATCTGAAAAGTTCCCAAGAGCACATATTGAAACTAAAGAAATGCAATACTTGTACAATGAAGGCGAATTGTACTATTTTATGGACAATGAAACATACGATCAAATTCCATTGCAATACGAGCAAGTAGAAGACGCGATTCTTTTTATTAAAGAAAATGATTCTGCTACGCTTAAATTCTACAAAGGCAAATGTTTCCTTGTTGAACCACCAAACTTTGTAATTCTTGAAGTTGTAGAAGCAGAACCAGGCGTTAAAGGTGATACTGCTACAAACGTCACAAAAAAAGCTAAAGTTGAAACTGGTGCTGAAATCGTTGTACCTACATTTGTAAACGAAGGCGATAAAATTAAGATCGATACACGTACTGGCGAATATTTATCAAGAGCATAGTCAGTTATTGGACATGACATTACTCTGAGTTCGCTGTACAATTGAGTCTTAATCTTTAATGAATGGATGCAAATCCATGGCGTTTCCGCAAAGGGCTATGTACTGTTTTAAATGGCTTTAAGCCGTTTAATATATATTACCCACTAAAAGGAGGGATTCAAATGAGCTATATGCATGAAAAAGTGGCTTATCTTAAAGGATTAGCTGAGGGCATGAAAATTAGTGAAGAGACTAACGAAGGCAAGTTATTGCTTCAAATTATCGAAGTTTTAGAAGATTTCGCTGATGAAGTGGATGACGTTTATGACGAGCTCGATGATCTCAACGATGCTGTATTGGAATTAGACGATTATGTAGAAGCAATCGACGAAGATCTTGCTGACCTTGAAGATGATATCTATGAGGACGATGATTTCGAAGATGATGATTTTGAAGAAGTAGAGTGTCCTGAATGTGGGGAATCATTCTTTGTTGATGGCAACTTAATCGATAAGGGTGAAGATGTTGAATGCCCAAGTTGTGGTGTTATCATTGAATTTACAGAAGACTGTGAATGCTGTGGTGAAGAAGGCTGCGACTGTTGCGAAGAATAAAGTAAAAAAATAGTAGATGCTGTCTGACAGTGCTCAGGCAGCATCTCTTTTTTTAGCCACAATCTTGCTTGTGGTAAAATATGAGGACTCGATGTCCGAAGATTTTTATTTTGTCACAATCTCGCATGCGGTATTTAATTATTTGTATTGAAATCACAAGTTTGCTATAATATCAATATAGTGAACAAAGGAGGCAAAAAATGGCTGAAAACATGATCATAGATGCGTATAAACATGGAAAAGTTAACATAGCAGATGACGTAATAGGTGTAATTGGTTCAATTGCAGCTGCAGAGATAGAAGGTATTAAGGCTTTAAGTGGTTCATTTTCAGAAGAAATGATGGAAATGATGGGGAAAAAGAATTTCAATAAAGGCGTACACGTTGAAATGGAAGACAATGTGGTTCAGATCGATTTAACTGTAATCGTGGATTATGGTACTAAAATTCATGAAATTGCAAAAATGGTTCAAGAAAACGTTAAGTTGGCTATAGAGTCAATGACTGGATTTGAAGTAAAATCAGTCAATGTCTTTGTTGAAGGAATCAACACCAAAAATTAAGTTATTGTGTGTGGAAATCTGGCTGGCTTCAATGAAGTTAGTCATTTTCATGTAGGGAGGACAAATGAATCGCATAAGAAGCCGTGAAGTGGCTATGGAGATTCTGTATCAAATGGAAATCCAAAAGGATTATGAGCTAGAGCGATTTTTGAAGCACTACGAGGAAGCGTTAGACGAGGCTTATATTAAAAATACCATAACACTGTGGTATGCAAATAAAGATGAAATCGAGTCACAAATCTCAGAGCATCTTAAAGGATGGAAGCTTGAAAGAATTTCTAAATTGGACTTGTCTATTTTGAGACTTGGATTGACAGAAATACTATACGATGAAGCAATTCCAGTTAAAGTAAGTATTAACGAAGCCGTTAATCTCGCGAAAAAGTACGTGGATGAGAAATCAGGCAAATTTATTAACGGAGTACTAAGCCATTATACAGTCAAGGAATAAGATATGATATTAGGCATAGATACCAGTTGTTACACAACTTCAATGATTGTTATCGATGATAAAGGGAACATTCTCTATGAAAACAATCACATGCTTAAGGTAAAGCCCGGAGAACGCGGACTGCGTCAATCTGAGGGCTTTTTTCAGCATGTTAACAAACTATCAGAGGTGTTTTCAGATTTGGTCTTAAAAGTCAATCCTAAAGACTTAAAGGGGATCGCTGTATCAAGTCGACCTAGATCGGTGGAAGGCTCTTACATGCCTGTATTTCAGTCTGGCGTGTTATTTGCGACCAATTTATCCAATGCATTGGGTATCCCACTTTATGAGTTTTCACATCAAGAGGGACATCTGATGGCTGCGTTACACAGTCTTAAAGTTGATCCAATTCCAGAGAAGTTTATAGGACTCCATCTTTCTGGTGGAACGACAGAGCTACTCAGTGTTAAGTGGAAAGATGAAGCATTTACCATTGAACTGATAGGCGGTACTTTGGATTTAAATTTTGGTCAGTTGATTGATCGAATTGGCGTTAATCTTGGACTTCGTTTTCCTTGCGGAAAGGAAATGGATCAAATGGCTCAGTCCGAAACACATTCAGAATACTTTAAAGTTAAAAATGTCGATTTTGGGAGATTTAATCTTTCAGGTCTTGAGAATCAGTACAATAAACTAATTGTGGAAAAAACGGCAGCTTACTGCTGTAGACATATATTTAATACGATTTCTAATCTACTTTTTCAGTTGATTTCTGATTTTCCATTAGAAATACCGATTGTCTTTTCAGGTGGTGTTTCTTCTAACTCAATTGTTAAAGAATGGCTTAAACACAGCTGCCCTAATAAAAGTCTTTATTTTGCACCACCAGAGTACTCTAGAGACAATGCGCTGGGTGTAGCTGAAATGGGGAGATTACAACATTACGTCGATATCTGTTGAGGAATTGGCGGTAGTGTAAAGGAAATTGTGAAAAAATCATAAACGGGATAACTGCTCAACTTTTGAGGAAAAATGTACTAACGCATAAACAGGGAGTAAAAGATGATAAAAATGAAGTCATTTACTGTAACAGAAGCAACGCGTTATCTAAAACGGCTTCTGAGTACAGATCCTATAATAAACCAGATTATTATTGAGGGTGAAATTTCTAATTATATTAGGCATTCAAGTGGTCATGCGTATTTTACACTTAAGGATGATCAAAGTAAAATTGCATGCGTCATGTTTTCTCAATATGTTAGCGCATTAGATTTTAATCCCAAAAATGGAGATCGCGTTCATGCCAAAGGCCAAATCACCATCTATGAAAGAGATGGAAGATATCAACTGAACGCTTTTGCAATGAACAATATAGGACTAGGTGATTTACATGTTAAGTTTGAAGCACTAAAGTCAAAACTCGAAAAAGGTGGACTTTTTGACAGTGCTCATAAAAAGCCAATTCCTAAGTTACCTCAGAAGATTGGTATCTTAACTTCGCCGACAGGTGCAGCCATTCAAGATATATTATCGGTTGCCAAAAGGAGAAATAACTTTTCTGAGCTTGTAATTTATCCAATCCGTGTGCAAGGCGAACAATCAAAATTTGAAATCTGTAGAGGGATAGACTATTTTAATCAAAGGAATGACATTGACTTAATCATACTCGCTAGAGGGGGTGGGTCGATAGAGGAACTTTGGTCGTTTAACGAAGAGGTTGTCGCTCACGCAATTTATCATTCAAAGATTCCTTTGATTACTGGTGTTGGTCATGAGACCGATTTTACAATTAGTGATTTTGTGGCGGACAGGCGTGCTGCAACGCCATCAGCAGCCGCAGAGATCGCAATCGTTTCCAAGAATGAAATGGTCTTAGATTTAAATCGTCAAATTCAGCGAATGTCATTATTGGTTAGCCGTCGAATGGAGCTTGAAAGGTCTAAGCTCAATCGATTTGAACCGCATCAATTATCGAATAGACTGAGTCGTACAATTGCATTTAAAAAGCAGGATTTGTATCATAAAAAAGCGCTTTCCGTTCAAAATGTGACAAATGCAATTCGGTCGGAAAAAGAAAAACTTCAAACCATTGGCGCCAAGTTAGATGCTATGAGTCCTTTTGCTGTAATGAGGCGTGGCTACGGGATCGTTACGGTTGATAATGAACCAGTTCTATCAACCCATCAACTCAAGATTGGCTCTGAGATTAAAGTCAGAATATCAGACGGTAGTGTTGACGCTGAGGTGACTCATATTAAGAAGATTAAGGGAGAGTAACGATGGCAGGAAAATCGACATATGAGAAGAAAATTGAACGATTGGCTGAGCTTTCAACAATATTAGAAAGAGGTGAAGCACCTTTAGAAGAACTGTTAAAAGTGTTTGAAGAAGGGATCAAGCTTTATCGAGAATGTAATACAATATTAGAGAACACAGAAGCAAAAATCCAGACGATTCTTGTGGATGAGGAGGGCTCTAATGAAGCTTAGCAGTGAAATAAAAGAATTAATTTCGCAGTTTGACAGTATCTTATCAAATGCGTTAGAGGGTCATTTTTCAGAATTACCTAAAACAAAAGAATCTATAAAGGCAATTGACATCGTTAAAGAAGGTATGAAGTACTCTTTACTAGCTGGTGGCAAGCGGATTAGACCTATCATTCTACTAGAAATGGCGAATGCATATGATGCTGATCTTGAAATCGCACTAGAGTTTGCAATCGCAATTGAAATGATTCATACGTATTCACTGATACACGATGACCTTCCTAGTATGGACAATGATGATCTTAGAAGAGGAAAGCCGACCAATCATGTGGTATTCGGCGAGGATATGGCAATTTTATCTGGAGATGCACTTTTAAATCTTGCGAGTGAGATGATGATTAATGCTTCTTTAAAACTACCTCATTCCGAGCAAGGCTTACTAGCGATGAAAGTTATTCTGTCTGCATCAGGCGCAAAAGGGATGATTTTAGGTCAAGTTGCAGATATAAAATATCACGATGGTGAGATTGATAGAGATGCTTTAGATTTTATCAACGCAAATAAAACAGGAAAGCTGTTAACTGCATCTGTTTTAGCAGGTGCTATGTTAGGTCATGCAGATACTGAAGAGCTCGATAAATTAAAACGAATCGGTGAAGCGATTGGTCTTTTGTTTCAAGTGGTAGACGATATTCTTGACGTCGTTGGAGATGAGAACAAGCTAGGCAAGCGAACTCAAATTGATGTTCAAAACGACAAGTGTACTTATCCNNNNAAAGTGATTTTTTAAAGTCGCTGGTTATGTTTTTAAGTAGAAGAGATTTTTAGAGGTGATGAATGGGCGACTTTTTGAGTGAATTTACTTCAAATAGAATATTTTGGGCGGCAGCAATGGCTTGGTTGGTTGCACAAACCATCAAGTTAATTTTGACCCTTTTAATTGATAAAGAATTAAGACTTGAGAGATTACATGGTTCTGGTGGTATGCCAAGCGCGCATACGGCCACCATCGTTTCAGCCTCTACCGCTATTGGTTTACAAGAAGGGTGGGGATCAGCGATTTATGCTTTATCACTTATAATGGCGTTTATCGTCATGTATGATGCATCAGGTGTAAGAAGATCTGTTGGCAAACAGGCGAAATTACTCAATAATATTATTGTTGATATCTATAAGAACAAACATTTTGAAGAGGAAAAGCTAAAAGAACTCATTGGCCATAAACCAACAGAGGTGGTTGTAGGTGCTATTTTAGGCATTCTAATCGCCAATTTAATGGTTTAATTTTGGAATAAAGTTAGAAGGGCAGGGCGTTCTGCTATGGAGAAAGGAACGGCTATGTATAAGTATTTAAACGACATCAAATCCCCAGAAGATTTGAAAAGATTGTCCTATGAAGAATTAACAGTACTTGCATATGAGATTCGAAATTTTCTGGTTCAATCCATCTCAAAAACTGGAGGTCACTTAGCTTCCAATTTAGGCGTTGTTGAATTGACGATGGCACTTCATAAGGTATTTGATAGTCCTAACGATAAATTTGTATGGGACGTTGGGCATCAAGCCTATGTTCACAAGCTGTTAACGGGAAGATGTGATCAGTTTGATTCACTCAGACAATACAAAGGGCTGAGTGGATTTCCGAAAAGGCATGAATCTGAACACGATCACTTTGATACAGGACACAGTAGCACCTCAATATCTGCAGCAGTAGGTATGGCGCTTGCTCGAGATATTAGAGGTCTTAATTATGAGGTCATCGGTATTATAGGAGATGGTGCCTTAACGGGTGGTATGGCATACGAAGCAATCAATTATATCGGTCATAGCAAAAACAATGTTAAAATCATATTGAATGACAATGAGATGTCAATTTCACAAAATGTCGGTGGTATGTCAATCGCACTGAACAGTTTAAGAACCAGTGAAAACTATTCTAAGATTAAAGGTTCAACTAAGACGAGTCTCATGCGTCTGCCATCGCTAGGTCAACCTATTGTTGACATGATTAGTAAGTTGAAAGATTCATTTAAGTATTTCGTCGTAGACGGTGGTGTATTTTTTGAAGAAATCGGATTAACCTATATTGGACCTATTAATGGGCACGATTTAAGACAATTGGTTAAGCATATGGAGATGATGAAGCAAGTAGACGGCCCTGTGATACTTCATGTTATTACACAAAAGGGTAAAGGCTATAAGTTTGCGGAGACTGCACCTAATTTATATCACGGTGTAGGCAAATTTGATCCATTTGTACCCATCCAAAGTGGTGGTAAAAAAGACTTTTCAAAAGTATTTGGCGATACGCTGATCGATATTGCAGATAAAAATAAAAATGTTGTGGCTATAAGCGCTGCAATGATAGAAGGCACTGGACTTTCAGAATTCTCTAAAGTTCATCCAAAACGTACGTTTGATGTGGCGATAGCAGAGCAGCATGCTGTTACAATGGCAGCTGGAATGGCGTTGTCAGGTGTAAAACCTTATGTTGCCCTTTATTCAACCTTTTTACAAAGAGCTTATGATCAAGTGGTTCATGATGTGTGCATACAGAAAGCACCTATCGTACTTTGTATTGATCGAGCAGGTCTCGTTGGGAATGATGGTGAGACACATCATGGCATATTTGATATATCTTATTTATCCCATCTGCCTAATATGATGATTCTTTCGCCAAAAGATGCGAATGAGTTAGCATATATGCTCAACTTTGCTTCTGAATATGATGAGGGACCAGTTGCAATTCGTTATCCAAGAGGTGGCGCTTATGAAATCGCAAGCACACTGCCTGATAGCTTAAAGCCAGAACTCTTGGTTGAAGGGACAGAAACACTTCTTATAGCAACTGGCAAGCTAGTAAAAACGGCACTTGAAGTGGCTAAAACTTCAAATGGAAAAGTCGGCGTTCTCAACCTCAGAAAAATAAAACCACTCGATCTAAATGAACTGGTAAAAATTTGTGAGTCTTACAAGACGCTAATTACAATTGAAGACCATATCATCTCAGGGGGTATGGGTGAAAATGTCGCAAATGGTTTAATCAAAGCAGGTTTAAAAACACCTTGCTATCATAGAGGAATTGAGGATTGCTTTATAGAACAAGGTGAGATGGACGAATTACTTGCTTCAATAGGATTAGATGTTGCTGGGATTCAAACTTTTATACAGGAGGTAAATCATGCCTAAGGAGAGGATTGATGTCCTTTTGGTAGAACAGGGTCTAATCGAATCAAGAGAGCGTGCGCAAAAAGCAATTATGGCTGGACTTGTTTTTATCGGCACTGAACGGATAGATAAGCCAGGGACAAAGGTGGATACTGCATCAGAAATAACACTTAAAGGGAATCCAATTCCTTATGTTAGCCGTGGCGGTTTAAAACTTGAAAAGGCCATTAAAACACTGGGCATAGATCTAACTGGAAAAAGATGCATGGATATCGGTGCTTCCACAGGCGGCTTTACCGATTGTATGCTACAAAATGGTGCTGAGCACGTATTTTCAGTAGATGTTGGTTATGGGCAATTGGATTGGAAATTGAGAAACGATGAACGTGTCACTAACATGGAAAGAACCAACATCAGATATGTGACTGAAGAGCAAATTGGAGAAAAAATTGATTTTCTAAGCATAGATGTTTCATTTATCTCTTTGAAGCTGGTGTTACCTGTTGCTAAGCAACTATTAAAAGATACAGGAAGTATGGTTTTCTTAATCAAACCTCAGTTTGAGGCTGGTAGAGAGCAGGTTAAAAAAAGTGGTGTTGTTCGAGAATTAAAAGTGCATAAGCAGGTGTTAGAAGGTATTATGAACTTTTGTAAAGAGAATGATATTTACGTCAAGTATATGACTTTTTCCCCTATAAAAGGTCCAAAGGGTAATATAGAATTTTTAGCGTATGCGACTATGCAAAATGATAACACAGGTTCGCTAATTGATACTGACATGATTGCACAGTCGGCACATGAATCACTCATAGCAGAATAGGAGAAAAAATGCTACGTTTCAAACAATTGATTCAGCTTTACATTGCATTTTTTAGAGTCGGTCTATTTACCATAGGCGGCGGATATGCCATGTTGCCCATTATCGAGCAAGAGCTGGTCAAAGATCAAAAAATCATGAGTATGGATGAAGTTGTCGAGTGTTATACACTAGCACAGACGTTGCCCGGAGTTATCGCAGCAAATACCTCAGCCCTAATCGGCTATCGATTGGGGAAAACCAAGGGGGCACTGTTCTGTACACTAGGCGTCATCACGCCTTCAATAATAATTATTATGTTAATCGCGATGATTTTTACGAAGATTGAAGATCAACAAATTGTTAAAAATGCATTTAAAGGCATCAGAGTCGTCGTTCTGGCGTTACTTCTCGATTCATTTCAAAGACTTTTTAAGGCGGCAATATTTGATAAAAAAACAGCGGGAATTGCTCTATTTGCATTTGTTTTAGTTTTGTTTAGCTTGATTAATCCAGTTTTAGTCATCGTCGCTGGTGGCATAAGTGGTGTTCTCGTTTTTAGAGAGCGGGTGGGTAAATGATTAAACTACTTTTAGAGTTTTTTAAGATTGGATTGTTTACTTATGGTGGTGGACTTGCGATGATTCCGTTATTAAGAGACATTTCAATTAATAATGGTTGGTTATCGGACAGTCAGTTCGCAGATTTAATCGCTATTTCACAATCCACACCAGGGCCGATTGCCATAAATATGGCGACCTTTATTGGTTATAGAGAGGCGAGTATCTTAGGCGCAATATTGGCATCCATCATAATCGTTACACCAGCTTTTATCTTAGCGATTGCACTTTCTAAGGTTTTGGTGAAATACAGATCGCATCCAATTGTTGTTGCTGCTTTTGTAGGTCTTAAAGCAACCGTAATTGGTTTGGTTGCAACATCTATTATACAAGTTGCTAGAGTCTCTTTATTTGAAGGTGGCGTTAATACCCCTTCAGAATTTCTGTCGAATTTTGATTATAAAGCATGGGCAATGCTCGTCATTTCATATCTTATGATTAAGAAGACGCAAAAGCATCCGCTTTATTATATACTGGGATTTGGCATAATTAGTATTTTCA
>DJWQ01000065.1:0-199 GCA_002441045.1 Firmicutes bacterium UBA6226
AACTGATGTATCTAATTTTATAAACGCACTTTCCAATCCATTTGAAGGATGGAATTAGACTTCTATGATGCGTTTTATCGATGACTTTACTGAATAATATCGTCAATGCAGGTAATAAGAATAAGGTCGTCAACAAGCTAAAGATAATGCCCTTTGCAAAGACCATCCCCATATCTGCACCGATGGTAAACTTCATCAG
>DJWQ01000065.1:322-3844 GCA_002441045.1 Firmicutes bacterium UBA6226
CGCCCAGCGTCATTAAAAATAAAATGGGTTCAATCCAAGAAGTGGTTGACCAAAGTAGGATGATGAGTAAGATTGGTATAAAGAGAAGTGTCAATGACGCAACACTCTCCTCAGTTGCATTTACAACATCCTGACTACTCGAAGCCGAACCGAAAACATATGAATTATCACCTATGATCCGCTCTATTTCTTCGATGGCCGCACCTGTCTTTTCTGTAAAATCACTTTCAGTGAAATAGACATAAAAAAGCGCATGCCCCTCTCTATAATACGATTCTATCGCATCACTGGAAATTTGTTCGATGGGCTGATAGATATCCGCATAATCATCGAGCCATATGATCTGATCGACGCCATCAATTCGTGCAATTTTATCTTTCATAGCTTTCGCTTGAAATAAAGTGACGTTTCCTACCATGACTCTAACACTTGTCGGTAGCCCAAACTCACCTTTCATAGCATCTAGTGCATCAACCGATGCCATATCCTTCCCTAAATAATGAGATAGCTCATAGTTGGTAACGACAAATTGCTGTGCATAACCTGCCACAATTGCCAATATGATAAACAAAATCAACAACTTATGTCTTTGCTTAACGATCCATTCAGATAAACGTACCAATCGTCAGCCTCCTTTCGAGTCAAATGTTTCTTAAATTAAATTTTACATGACACTTGTATCGTAACAGATAATAATATAGACTATCCATATAAGTGTGTCAATGCTCCTAAACCATAAGAGACAATAGGGGGAACTATGTATCATATAAAAAATGATAAGCGCTCCATTCAGTCGAGCGAATTTATCTACGAGGCCTTAAAACAGCTCATGAGAGACAAAAAATTTTCAGATATAACCGTAACTGAACTCGTAAATCAAGCCAAAATTGGTCGATCTACTTTCTATAGAAACTTTGATTCTATAGAAGACGTGCTCAGCTATAAATCAGATCAGTCTTACGGTGAATGTGGTGAATATCTTTTAAGAGTATTGAGTTCCTATGCACACAATGAATCACCACAACGTTCTTTTTTCTTACCATTTTTTCGCTACTGGTATTCACATTTTGAAGTGATAGAGCTTCTAATCCACATCGGACGAGAAGACATTTTGAAGCGATCCTTTATTAAAATGGTCGACGATTTAAGAAGCCAATACCCTGAGGTTACCATTGAGCACTATGAGTACTTTTTAGAGATGCGTGCTGCCACGAGTATTGCCTTATTAACACAATGGGTAAAATCCAAAAGAAAAGAAACGCCAGAGGGTTTATATACGATTTTCCATAAGCAAACAGACATCGATCAATATCTGTTTGATATGGCGAGATATTTACTCTAATTTCTTAAAAACAAAAATATAACCATCAAGTCCTCGTATTTTACGACAAATGAGATTGTGATTTAACAAAAGGCTAATCCCATGGTCAACTGGATTAGCCTTTCAAAATTATTAGATCTGATACTGTTTTGCTTTTTCATCTAATTCTTTAGCAATACCCTCAAGATCATTCGCTTCTTTCGCTATCGCTTTTATCATATCATCTTGAACGTCTAGTCTCGCAGATATTTCTTCTGCGGCAGCTGCACTTTCTTCGATTACAGCTGAAATAGATTCAAGCGCAGCCGAAGTCTTACCTTCCGCTTCACTGATTTGTGTATTAAGCGTTATGAGTTTTTCCACATCTTCATATGTGATGCTAACATTGGTTGAAATAACGCTAAGTGCTTGATTCACTTCTTCTAATTTTTGATTTGCAGACATCAAACGATCGGTGGAAACATCCATTCCAGATTTTGCTGTAGTTATATTTCCCACTATTGAAGTTGTAATATTCTTGATATCTGCTGTGGAACGTGATGTCTGTTCTGCCAATTTCCTAATTTCTTCAGCGACAACGGCAAATCCCTTACCATGCTCTCCAGCCCTTGCAGCTTCAATTGAAGCATTTAGAGCTAATAAATTGGTCTGTTCTGCGATACTTGTAATTACACTAAGAATCGTACTGATTTCCTGTGATTGTTCAAGTAATGCATCTACTGTTCCAAGAAGCTCTGTTGTAGATTCTACTGAACTCTTAAACTCAACTGTCATCTCAGAAAGCCTATCTTCAGAAACCACTCGACTTTCATCAACCTTCTTTGTATTCTCAAAGATTCGATCTGAAATTACTTGATTTTGCTCTAAGTATTTCGCCAACTGATGCAAAGAATTGACGCTTCTACTTACATCCTGTGCTTGTTCTTGGATGCCCTCAGTAAACTCTCCAAACCCCATGTTAATATCATTTATCGCATTTGAACCAGACTCAGCATTCGTACCTAAGAGCTCAGACTTATTCGCCAAAACATCAGAGGTTGCCTTCAGTGATTCAATCATAGTTCTTATTGACGTCGTCAATGAAATGATTGCTCTTCCCAGTTGACCGGTTTCATCTTTTTGTTTTAGTGCAAAATCATTATCAATTTGTATCGTAGTAAAATCGTTATCCGCCATTTTATTGATGATTTGCGTAAATTCTTTAATTGGTTTTGAAAGTGTTTTATTAAATGTCATAATAATAAAGATAATGATGCCAATAATTAACACTAAAAGAACAGCATTGATCCCCATCATCTTTAAAATCATAGCGTTGATGTTACTTAAATTATAAGTGAGTTTGAATGCACCAATGATTTTAGTATGTGTTGGTTCATAGATTGGTAAATAGTAATGAAGCTCATCCAATTGATTCACATCTTGTTCTTTCCCTAAGAAAGCACTCTTTAAATTGTCCATATCTGCTGGATCAAACTGGCTTATAGGCGTTCCTACAGGTAATTCTGGTATAGCTGATGTGGTGTAGAGCAATTTATCAAGATCAAATAGATCGACTTTTAAAGTTGAAACTCGTTTGTAACTTTCGAAAAAGTCATCAGCAAAACCAACTTGAAGTGAACCTATGACTTGATCACCTTGTTTAATAGGGACAAATGCCCTGATGGCAATCCCTGAACTACCCGTTTCTGTACCGTGCGAAGCCGTCCCTCGAAGCGCTAGTGCAATAGGTTCAACCTGTGATTTATCATCGCCATATTTCTCCGGATTATGACCTCTTAAAAAGACAATCCCCTGAGTATCTCCGATTTCAAATACCGATAAACCAATTCCTTTATTCAAGTCTTCAAAAATAGGCGAAACAATCTCAAGGAGCCTATCTCTATCTTTTGCTTTTAAAGCATCAATGATTCTAGGATCTCTTGAATAGGCTAGCGCGATTCCCTCGGCATCGAGTGCTTTTTTATCGATTAGCTCTAATAATAGATTGGTGGAATCCACCAACTGTTGATGTGCATTGTTCTTTTGCTCGGTTGCATTTATGATTGTAACAGTTACTAGAACGACGAGTATGACCAGTATAATGACTGAAAATGCCAGCAATAATTTACTTGATACTGATTTTAATTGCATATTCACCTCCGGACCAATCCAAGATAAGTCATAATTATACGTATATTACCCTTTTTATTACAAATCAACCG
>DJWQ01000142.1 GCA_002441045.1 Firmicutes bacterium UBA6226
GTTGTAAACATATCTAAGAACTTATAAGTGTTTGCATGACGATTTACATATGCTAATGCGTAGATTCCACCCGATTTTAAAACGCGCAAGCTCTCAGCTATTGAAGCTATCCTTTGTTCTTTATCCGTCAAATGATAATAAGCACCCATATTGAGCACAACATCAAATGCTGCATTATCAAACTCACTTAAGTCTAAAATACTACCCGTTTTGATCTCGACCAAATCCATATGCTGGGCTTGGTTCAGCTTAATCTCATCGATGTTCTTCTCCACTAAATCTCTTGCATATACCTTTAATCCACGATCAGCATAATAAAATGCATAGATGCCCGCACCCGCACATGCGTCTAAAAGCTTATCACCAGGCTGTATGTAACGATTCAAAAACTCAGTTGTTGTTACAAACTCGATTTGATTGGCGTTGCTCCGTTTCAATCTTACGGACTCATCTATTGACTCATAAAACGTAACCACTTGATCTGTTTTAAGTTCCATTTGTCCCCCCTTCATTTTCGCTAAATGTATTTATTTCTCGCACCATCAAAAACGAGTCCTCTCGCTCTTCATAAACCGAAAATCCAACGCTACGATAAAGCTTTAGTGCATAGTTGTCTTTCGCAACAGAAAGACTTAGCTTTGGAAAATCGTGCATCGCTGCAACCTTAAAAAGCGATTTCATGAGGCTTACCCCAATTCCACGACCTTGATAGTCAGATTTTAAAGCAATTACCACAATTGGTATGCTCTCATGTATAAAGCCATTGAAAGCATTTTGTTCATTACATAATCTTATAAAGGCTGTGCCTAATTTCATTTCGCCGTCATATGCGATAACTGCAATATCGCCAAATCTTTCACCAAAATTTTTAATAATGTTAATGAAAAATGGTAGCTGAAAGGCTTCTTCAAAAGAAGGTCGATTTACCTTATCTCTCCAAAAAACAGCCTCATAAGTCATTTCATTAAAAAAAGTAAGCTCATGACCTTCAACGTTTTCAAACAACTCTAAAGCTTCAAAGTCTTTAGAACAATTATTATCTATATCACTTGAAAGATTATATGTGAATGCTTTAAAAGAGATTGTCATAAGCCCTCCCTTTGTACGATTCAAATAGCTAATTACTCAAAACTTAATTCTTTCTCAAAAACACGTGATGAAATAATGAGATACCTTTAAAAGCCTCTAATTCTGACATTTCCATCTCGAGCCTCAATACTGAGGTCATCCATTTTTCTTCGTTCATTTCATCACTATTGGCCTGTAACCCAAAGAAAATTTGAAGACCCAATAATTGTACAATTTCAAGCGATTTGCCCCATTGCGTTAGTTCCTGATGATCATATATGGTTACTTTCCCAAATGTGTTGGCAATATGTCCTCCGTTTAAAAGATTCGTAGCACCATCAATGTCATTTGAAACGGCTTTAAAAAGGACTCTACCCTCATTATTATTTTTAACGATTGAAAGCATGCCACCTTTCTTCAAAAGTCTTTCAAATTTGGCGACAATTTCTGCTCTCTCCTTTGCAAACTCAAGTACATTGTGACAGATAATCAAATCAAAGGATTCGTCTTCAAAATCATCCAACTTTGTATAATCTCCTACAATTTGTGTATATGGATGGTCTTGCTCTCTGGCTTCAACCATATCTGTGTTTGGCTCGATGGCATAAACCGTGTTCTCTTTTGCTAGATGGTTCGCGGTGGTGCCAAAGCCACTTCCAAAATCCAATATTCGACAATTTTCAAATGGACAGTATTTTTCGATTTGTGTCCATTTCAGGTTATAAAGCATTTGAATCTTTGGGCTGTAACGGTTGTCTTTGAAGTTTTGAAGATATTCATTTAGCATAATTTACTCCCATTTTTAAAGTATGATCATAATCTTTTTAATCCATTAATTCGAATCAGATTCAAGTCATTCGCACTCAACACACCACTATTATTAAGTCTTAGATACTCTTTACTTACATCACTATCAAAGATTAATAAATCATCTGAATTAATCGTCACATCAATCCCATGTTCGACTAATCTGCCAATAGGGTGCTCTGCATAACTTTTCACTCTACCTAATAAAAGATTACTAGTAGGTGTTAAGTTTAGCCTTATGTGATTTAGCCTTAGATAATTCATCACTTCTTTTGAATCGACTGCACTTATACCGTGCTGAACTTCATCTAGTTCAAGTAACTCAACGGCATGACGAATGTCCTCAGCACTTCCCCATTCACCAACATGTGCCTTAACCTTTATGCCTTTTGATTTTGCTTTTCTATATATACTTTTAAAATTCTCAATAGGTTGACAGAGCTCATCTCCATATAAATCCAGAGAATAAAACGCATCGTTATCCCAAAACGATTCTAAACAGCTCTCAAGATAAGGTATGCTACAATGTCTTGAAAGTCCAATCTGTAACCTGAGTTCTATATCTGGAGCAATTTTCTGATTCGCAATTTGAAAATGATTAACTAAGTTGTCAATATCATTATCAAAGTACTCTCCCAAACCCCAAACGTCTTCTCCTATTTCTAAGATTTTTACACCATCCATTTTTGCTTGATAAAAAGCAGCATCTATCATTAGTTTTCTTCTTTCAGAAGTATGAAA
>DJWQ01000116.1:0-2908 GCA_002441045.1 Firmicutes bacterium UBA6226
TTTTTTACTGAAACACAAAAAGCAACGATGTTTTTCTATTTGGCAATGCTACTAACTTGTATCGCAATGCTGATTCTAGTAAGAATTCAAAGACGAGTGATCTTAAAGCCATTAGTAGAACTCAACAACAATATTGCTGGCATAGAGAAGCAAAATTTATTTTCATATAGATTCCATATAGATTCCGATGATCCGTTTAGAGAAACCCGTAAGGCAATCAATGGCTTGCTGAATGCTTATACACAACAACTTGTGTTGCAAAATGAAAAGAACGATGAATTGTTAGAGATTAACAACTCTATGGAAGAGTTTATTGAATTTAATAAATTTACATTAGAAATTTTAAGAGCTGCACTCACGATTAATACGGTTAATCATCTTGAAATTTTAGATGTAATTATGAAGGACATCGCTAATTACTTTTCTATGGATGCCATCTATTTGTTTAAAAGCAGTGATGAAGGTGAGGTCTATGTCAGACTTTCTTCTTACTTGAATGAGTCCATACCTAAGGCGCAAAAAGCGAAACGATCCTACAAAGCAAGCGTGTATCCATGGTTAAGGACACTGTTAGAAAGTCACAATTTAACGGTTGTAGTGGATTCTAACCCTTTTATCTGTATTAATCAACAGGAAGCATTAGATTATGCGCCTGACGATCCGATATCTTTCATCGTAATCCCCTTGGTTAAAGGTGAGGATACCTTAGGCTTTATAAGACTAGATCGTCATGGCGATATGGAATCTCTTGAAAGAAACCATCTAGATTACATGAAAATCGTAGGCAACATCATTGCGGATACCTTTGTTCGACTAGAAGTTGAAAAAGAGCTGATAAAGCAAAAGCAAATTGCAATAGACGCAAATGAAGCAAAGAGTAGATTCTTAGCGAATATGTCTCATGAAATCAGAACGCCTATGAATGGTGTTATTGGATATTTAGAACTTTTAAAGTATACACACCTTGATGATGAAGGTGAAAAATTTATATTTGAAGCTGAACGTGCAAGCAAAGGGTTGCTGAGAATCGTCAACGATATATTGGATTTATCCAAGGTAGAGGCGAATATGCTACATTTGGTGTCTGAAGATTTTGATATCAGAGAAGAAGTTGATGCTTCAGTATCCTTATACAGAGCTAGGGCGAATGAAAAGAAAATCAGTATCTCGTTTGAAGATGAAGTAAAGGCGCCACTTTATGTAGTAGGAGATCCCTACAGGCTCAAACAAGTACTTTATAATTTGATAAATAACGCTGTCAAATTTACAGAACACGGAGGTATTCGAGTAATATTAAAAGCGATTATTAATAGAGGAAACGCTGAAATAAGATTAATAATCGAAGATACTGGTATTGGAATCACCGATAAAAATAAAGATAAAATCTTTGAGCCTTTCAAACAAGTCGATGGAGAGGACAATCGAAATTTCCAGGGGACTGGTTTAGGACTGGCAATCGTTTTAAGACTTGTAAAGCTTATGGAAGGTGATGTCTTTGTCACTGATACAGATGGAGGCGGTAGTACTTTTGAAATTCGTATAACATTGCCATTAGGGAAGCCGAGCAAACAAGAATTTCTTTTAGAAAAAAACGTAGATCTATCAAATATCAAGGTGTTAATCGTCGATGATCAGACGGTAAATCAACTGGTTGTCACTAAAGTTTTGGAACATCAGAAGGTTAAGTGTGTTTCTGCTGATACTGGGCAGGAAGCACTAAAAATCTTAAATGACACTTTTTTTGATATTGTTTTTATGGATTGTCAGATGCCTGAAATGGATGGTTATGAGTGCACGAAGTTGATTCGGAAAAGAGACGATTTAAAACAACCATACATCGTTGCAATGACAGCAAACGCATTGGAAGGCGATAGAGAAAAGTGCATTGAAAGCGGTATGGATAATTATATATCAAAGCCACTTAACTTCGACGAGTTAATACAGTTAATCATTCGATGGGAAGTAGAGAGGAGTGAACGATCCAGTTGAAGTGGTTAGATTACTATAAAATATTAGAAGTTGAAGCAAACGCTGAACTTGAGACAATTATAACTGCATATCGAAGAAAAGCTTTTGAATATCATCCAGATCGTTCAAACCGAAAGGATGCTCAAGAGCGAATGTATGAAGTTAATAAAGCTTATGAAACTCTGAAAGATAAGGCATTAAGGTCTGCATATGATGTGAAATGGATTGAAAAGCACAAATCCAAAGCAATGGACCAGTTTCGTGAAGTTAACTTATTTGAAAGTAAAATGATTGAAGCAGCTGAGCAGGCTTTAATAAATTATTTTAAAGCCATTCAAGAACAAAATTACGAAGAAGCCTATCCAAATTTATTTAATAATGGTCTAGATGTAGGTACTTTTGTTAGGTGGCAAAAAAGCGTTGCCTCCGTCTATCGTATGATTGGGTTTGAATATCAATATGTTAGGGCTTTGAAGAATAAAATTAGCCAAGGCAATGAAATTCAGTATATTGTAATATTTTCAGTCGTTGTTCATGAAATAAATAAAATGACAGGTTACGAGGAATCAGAGATATTGAATAAGTCTGTTTTGTATTCAAGTGGGGAATGGTTTGTCTATTTAGACCAAGTGAACATCGATGCCGTCATCAGTAAATATGATAAATTATCTGAACTGAAACGGAGAAAATTTTATCTAAAGAAAGCAACGATGAGTAAGGGCAGTTTAATTTTGGGTATAGAGCGAGAGTTAGAGAGATACATCCGTTATGGCTCACCATTCTCATTGGCTTTCTTTGAAATTATAAGCAAAGAAGAGCAGTTTATGAAAATATATTTTAGACAAAAACATTTTGATGATTTAATTAATCTCATTAAAAATGCGATTAGGAAGCTTGATGTAATTGGCACTTGGACAACAGATTGCATCTGTGTTCTTTT
>DJWQ01000116.1:2926-35340 GCA_002441045.1 Firmicutes bacterium UBA6226
GAAGCAAAGCATCTCGAATATTTGTTAGATCAAGTCAAAGAAACTTTAGAAAATTGGGAAAAGAATTTTCAATCATACAAGAGCATTCAATCTGGTTAAAAAAACTATGAAAATAAGGAGGCGATACGATGACGAGTTTTGAAAATGAACCGATGCTCGAGATCTATATCTATGAGACTTCTACATTTCTTGATCAAATGGAACAAGTCATCATTAACAGTGAAAAAGAGGAAAAATTAAGTGATGAAGCAATCAATGAAATCTTTCGTTTCATGCATACCATTAAAGGTTCATCTGCAATGATGCTATTTAATAACATTGCTACTTTAGCGCATCAACTAGAGGATCTATTTTATTTTATTAGAGAAACGAAGCCCAAAGTCATATCATTTTCAACCTTGTCCGATTTGGCACTAGAAGTGGTTGATTTTATTAAAGTAGAAGTTAATAAAATCAAAAATAGAGATGAACCTGACGGTGATTCAAGTGAAATAGTAAAGGCATTAGTTGCATTACTTGAAGAGATGAAATCGAACAATAATATTGAATCAGAGATTAAAAAGCCTGAATCAGATAAGGTACAACAATACTATATTCCTCAAGAGAAAAAACATTTAAAAGATCCAATCAGTTACTATAAAGCAACCATCAGATTTGAATCCGGTTGCGAGATGGAAAACATCAGGGCTTATACAGTTATTTTTGGTTTAACAGATCTTGTAGAGGACATGGTACATTTTCCACCAGACGTAGCAGAAAATGAGAAGACAACGGATTGGATTCGTGAAAATGGTTTTGAGATTCGAGTTAAGACGAAATTATCACTCGATGAGATTCAAGCACATTTAGATAAAACTGTTTTTTTAGAGACGTTAGAAGTAGTTGAGATATTAGAGTCAGAATTTAAATTAGAGCAAGAGGAAAAAACAATTGAAAGAATTCAAACCGAACCTCAAATTATAAAAGTACCTATAGTTAAAACCGTTACTGAAGAAGTAAAAGAAGCCAAAGATACAAGAGAAGCGAAAGAATCAAAAGAACAAAAAGAAGTCAAAGATACTGGATCAACCATGATTAGTGTTAACGTTGATAAACTCGACAATCTTATGAACACAGTTGGTGAACTCGTTATAGCTGAGGCAATGGTAACTCAAAATCCGATAGTAGCTTCAATCGATTCAGATTCATTTCAAAAATCATCTAGGTTATTACATAAAATCACAGGCGAACTTCAGGATATGGTGATGTCCATTCGAATGGTACCATTATCAACAACTTTTGTAAAAATGCATCGAATAGTAAGAGATATGAGTAAAAAATTAAATAAAGAAGTGATATTAGATCTTTTTGGTGAAGAGACGGAAGTGGACAAGAATATTATTGAGAAAATTTCCGATCCTTTGATGCATCTCATTCGAAATGCCATCGATCACGGAATTGAGTCAGAAGAAGAACGGCTTGAAGCTGGAAAAGAAAAAACAGGTAGAATTACACTAGGTGCGAAAAACGTTGGAAGTGATGTTCTCATAATTGTTAAGGATGATGGTAAAGGGTTAAATCGAGAGAAAATTCTTGAAAAGGCTAAAGCACAAGGCATGTTAAGTCATGTCACTTCAGATATGAGTGATCGAGAAATTTTCAACTTAATATTACTACCGGGGTTTTCAACAAAAGAAGCAGTAACAGAGTTTTCAGGTCGTGGCGTCGGTATGGACGTCGTAGCTAAAAACATTGAAGCGGTTGGTGGTAGCATCGTCGTTGAAAGTGAAGAAGGAATAGGTACGACGATGACGCTTAAGATCCCATTGACCCTTGCGATTATAGAAGGCATGAACATTCGCGTTGGGGATTCGAGGTTTACGATACCGATTACTGCTATAAAAGAATCCTTTAGACCGGAGAAAAGAGACATCATAATTGATCCTGACAAAAATGAAATGGTAATGGTTAGGGGCGATTGTTTTCCAATAATGCGTCTTCACAATCGCTATAAGATTCCAAGTGAATTTAAGAAGTTTGAACAAGGCATTTTAATTATGGTTGAACAGGATGATCGAGTGATGTGCTTATTTGCAGACGAGCTTATGGGACAACAACAGGTTGTTGTAAAAGCCTTGCCTAGTTTCATCTCAAATATTAAGAAAATAGATGGGTTGGCTGGATGTACACTTTTGGGTGATGGCAGCATTAGCTTAATACTGGATATATCGAGTATAACAGGTCTAAGAATAAGATGAAGGAAAGGAGGTCAATATGTCGTCGGCTTTAAATGAGAACTACCTAGAAGAAGATACTCAGAAGGGAAAGTTTTTGACGTTTAATTTAGAAGAAGAATCATATGGGATTGAAATTAAACATGTAACAGAAATCATAGGCATTTTACCGATTACGGTTGTACCAGAATTGCCTGATTTTATCAAAGGCATTGTCAATTTAAGAGGTAAAATTATTCCCGTTATGGATATGCGCCTAAAATTCAAAAAGGATTATATGACATACAACGAACGCACTTGTATTATCGTTGTCGATGTTAGAGAGCATTCTGTTGGATTAATTGTGGATAGTGTTGCTGAAGTGACCAACATAAAGGAAGAGGATATCGTCGATCAGCCCTTACTTAGCTCAGGCGTATCCAATCAATATATAAAAAGCATTGGTAAAGTTAATAATGAAGTGAAATTGTTGCTCGATTGTGAAAAATTACTGTCCAATCAAGAATACGATATGATTTTTGACTTGGAAGAATAAGGAGGACTATATGAAATTATACCGCAATCTTAAAATTGGCACAAAGATGGTTCTAGGATACTTAATCGTTGCATTAATCGCAGGCGGAATTGGCATTGTTGGGATTATGAACATACAAACAATTAGTGAGAACGATACTTACCTTTATACCAATATGACGGAACCATTAGGGGACATGATTATTATCGCTGAAAGTTTCCAAAGAATGCGAGGGAATCTTAAGGACGTCGTATTAGCTGACACTGCAGCTGAGATTGCTGATAATGAAGCTAGAATCGCAGAGCGAAATAAAGAATTTAATGAGCATCTAGATATTTTTGAAAGTCTTCTCATCACGGAAGAAGGTCAAAGGTTGACAAGTGATATTAAATTAAATAAAGCAAAATATGATGAACTTGCAGCTCAAATCATAAGCCTTACAAAAGCTGGGCAAAAAGATAAAGCACTCGAACTTATGAAAGGTGAAGGCGATGTAATTAGGAAGCAAATAGAAGCGGATTATACAACCCTTAAAGATATGAAGGTGGATATCGCACTTGAAACATCTACTGATAATACCTCTCAAGCGAATGCAGCGACAACAATGATGATTGTATTATTAGTAGTTGCGATGATCATTTCAATGTTACTTGGTTACTTTATATCAGCATCTATTAGAAAACCAATTACTGGCATGGTTGCAGCAGCTAAGAAAATGGCAGATGGTGATCTAGATGTACATATTCCAGTTACTTCAAGAGATGAGGTGGGTTTACTTGCAAATGCTTTTAATCAGATGACAGATAATATCAATGAAGTTATGGCGAACATTAACTCTGCATCTGAGCAGGTTGCTGCTGGTGCTAGCCAAGTTTCTGATTCGAGTATGGCGCTCTCTCAAGGTGCTACTGAGCAAGCGAGCTCGGTTGAACAATTAACAGCATCTGTTCAACAAATCGCAGTTCAAACGAGACTTAACGCAGATAACGCAACTGAGGCAAACTCACTTTCAGAAGGGGCTAGAGTTAATGCCGCAAAAGGAAATGATCAAATGAAGATGATGTTAAGTTCAATGGAAGAAATTAATGTTTCGTCCTCAAATATTTCGAAGATTATTAAGGTCATAGATGAAATTGCTTTTCAAACCAATATTCTTGCGCTTAACGCAGCAGTAGAAGCAGCAAGAGCGGGACAACATGGTAAAGGGTTTGCTGTCGTTGCTGAAGAGGTGAGAAACCTTGCCGCACGATCAGCAAATGCAGCACAAGAGACCACTGATATGATAGAGGGCTCTATTCGAAAAGTGGAAGATGGAACAAGAATCGCTAAAGAAACTGCTGGTGCGCTTACTGAAATCGTCAAAATTGTCGAATCGGTTTCAAACCTAGTGGGCGATATTGCAGTCGCTTCTAACGAACAAGCTCAAGCGGTTGAACAGATTAATCAAGGTATAAGCCAAATTGCAGATGTTGTTCAGACCACATCTGCAACGTCTGAAGAAACTGCAGCTGCAAGTGAAGAACTTTCTTCTCAAGCAGATATGCTAAAACACCAAGTCGCTAGATTTAAACTTAGAAAAATAGGTGGTTATGGTTACAACCGTCAAATAGAAGATTTGAATCCCGATGTTCTTAAAATGTTAGATATGATGAAAAGTCAGAATGAATATGAGTCACATGCACGATTGAACGAACCTAAGAAAAAAATTGTGTTAAGTGAAAATGAGTTTGGAAAATACTAAACATAGAAAGGCTAGGAGAGGATCATGCCTCTCCTATGGTACATATGATTAAAATTACACATAAGGAGTTTATCCAGCTTGCAGAGCTGATAAAAATAAATTATGGGATTAATTTAAAAAAAGAGAAAGAGACACTTGTCGTCTCCAGATTGCATAAAGTTTTAGATGAGTTAAAAGTAAATAGTTTTACAGAGTACTACGACTATTTAATGAGAGACCCAACAGGTCAATCCTTACAGGTCTTAGTGAATAAGATCTCTACAAATCACTCCTTTTTTATGAGAGAGTTTGATCATTTCGCTTATCTTAGAGATGAAGTTTTACCTTACTTTACAAAAGAAATTAACGATAGGGACTTCAGATTATGGTGTGCAGCTAGTGCGACGGGAGAAGAGCCATATACATTGGCGATGATTTTGAAAGATCATTTTCCGAAAGAGTGGGATAGCAAAATTCTAGCAACTGACATATCTGAGGAAGCCCTTCATATCGCTCAAAACGGTGTTTACAGCTCAGGTGAAATCAGTAATTTACCAAAAGCTTGGATTGTAAAGTATATGAAGAAAATAGATCATGAGCATTACCAATTTAGTGATGAACTAAAAAGAGAAGTACTCTATAGAAAGTTTAACTTGATGACAGAAAAATATCCCTTTAAGAAAAAAATGCATGTGGTTTTTTGTCGAAATGTTATGATTTACTTTGATAATGCAACCAAAGAAGCTTTGGTACAAAAAATATACGATTCACTTACTTACGGTGGTTATTTATTTATCGGTCATTCTGAATCCATAAATAAGGATGCAACTGATTTTAAATATATCAAACCAGCTGTGTATCGAAAAATATAGGTGACTTTATGGGATCAAAAATAAAAGTATTGGTATTAGATGACAGTATGGTGTTTCGTGAAGTGCTTTCGCGAGGTCTTTCAGTAGATCCTGATATCATCGTAGTTGCGAAAGCAGAAAATCCATATGATGCAATCGATAAAATAGAACGTTTTCAACCCGATGTGATTACGTGTGATGTTCAAATGCCCAAGATGGATGGGATTGAGTTTATAAGACAACTCATGCCACAGCATCCAGTGCCAGTAATCGTCGTAAGTGCCATAAGCGAGTCGGTCTTAGAAGCACTGAACGTCGGTGCGGTTGATTTTGTTACAAAACCCAATGTGCAGTCACCGCAGAGTGTTGAAAACTTTATTAAAGATCTAATTTGTAAGGTTAAAGCAGCCAAAAAAGCAAAAGTTGTCACAATTGACGATTCATTAGAGACTGATGTATCAAGTGTCTCTAAGGTTCAGAGTAAAAGAGTCATCGCAATTGGCGCTTCCACAGGTGGAACAGAAGCAATCTATAAAGTACTAAAAACACTACCGAGAGAGATTCCTGGAATTGTAATTGTCCAG
Source organism: Firmicutes bacterium UBA6226 (assembly GCA_002441045.1). Next base: position 8,809 of record DJWQ01000116.1, read on the forward strand.
CATATCCCCCCTCAGTTTTCTAAAATGTTTGCGACTAGGCTCAATCAGCAAACACATTTTGAGGTTTTAGAAGCAAAAAAAGGCGACTATCTCGAAATGGGTAGAGTGCTGATTGCACCCGGTGATCAACATATGAAAATCCAGCGTGTGGGCGATCGTTTTAAAGTAGACGTCTTTTTTGGAGATCGTGTTAATGGACATTGTCCCTCAGTGGATGTGCTTTTTAATTCAGTAGCAAAAGAAGGTGGAGACAAGGCGATTGGAGTTATCCTGACGGGTATGGGTTATGATGGTGCGAAAGGGCTGTTGTCGATGCGACGTCATGGTTCGAGAACGCTTGGGCAAGATGAAGGCTCTTCCGTAGTTTACGGAATGCCTAAAGCTGCCTATGAAGTGGGTGCAGTAGAACGACAATTGCCTCTTGAACAGATTTCAAAAGGCATTTGTCAATTGTTAAAATAGAACTTAAGTCTAGTAGATGAGGGCCAGTTGATGAAGATGAAAACACAAAATATCACAAAGTATGACCGTTCAAAACTAATTTCTGTGTTAAACTCTGTTGGAGACGCAATCTTAATCTGTGACATTGAGGGCGATATTGATTTTGCAAACGCTGAGGCTTGTGAAATTTTAGAAAGAGATTCAGATTCGTTAATTGGACAATCCCTTAATCAGGTAATGGTTATTCAAAACGATTTGGTACATTGTCCCAATTTTTTCTTTAGTGATGCAGGAGAACTTCCTTATCTAGAAAAAGGTTTATTAAAGGAATCCTATATTCAAACAGGACTGACAGATAAAAAGTATATATCAGCAAAATTTACTAGAATACAAGAAAACGAAAATGAGTTGACTGGATATGTTCTCGTTTTCAGAGATGTTTCAAAGATCCATAAAGCTGAATTAGAAGTTCTACGAGAACGAAACAATTTAATGCAGCTTTTTTCTAGTCTTCCAGTTGGTATGGCGATCATCGATGAAGGACTAATGATACTAGGCATCAATCCGCAGTTTAGAAAAACCTTTGGTGTAAAAGATCACGATATTTCTGGCATAAGAATCGGTAATGTTGTTCGATGCACCAATAGTTTCAAAAATAGTTGTGGTAAATCTGATTCATGTGAAAATTGCGACTTTAATCTATTTTTAAAACAGAGCATACAAAAAGGTGAAATGCAAAGTGGTCATGTCATTTCTTTAACGACTGCATCAGATATTTTGGATAAGGTATTTTACTTCAACATTAATTTCATGCCACTAGAGCAAAGTGGTAGAAGTATTTATATGGTTACATTTGAGGACATAACCCCGAGAATTTTATATGAGCAGAGCTTAGAAAAGGCAAAGCAAGTTAACTTGAGCTATTTGAACAGTTTGCCATTAATTATCTACAAGCTTGACGAAAGTCTTAGCTGTGAGTTTGTTAATGACGCATTCAAAGTGTGGCAGGACAATGATCAATATCATTTCTTTGAAATTCTTAAACATCGGATGAATGAAAACAATTTCAATTTTTTTAAATCCGCTATTGATGTGAGTTCTAGAAATCAAACAGATTTTCAATTGGAACTTATTATGAAAAACCAGTACGAAGAAGAAAGACACATGTTGGCAATTGGAAAGCCTTACTATGATGATGAGAGCAATTATAAGGGCATCATTGGTATTTTACTTGATCGACATGATAGTTTTCTAACAGAGGAAAAGTTTAGACAGAGTCAGAAAAAATACTACTCATTATTCCAAAATATGGATCATATGATTTTTTATATTCAACTTGAATTTTATGAAGATGGTGGCGTTAAAGATGGCCGAATTATGGAAATTAATAAGAAAGTTTATACCACTTTAAGAAGAAAACCAAATGAGGTTTTGAGAAGTGATTTGAAGCAACTAAGTAGTTTTCTGAGTATTGATTATGACGAGTTTAGGAAGAGAGTTGAAAAGGTTGTCGCATACGAAAATGTCGATCACATAGAAGAGCATTATGTGGTTGGTTTAAACAAATGGATTCAACTCTCTTTATATTCACCAGATCAAGGATATGTTGTTTTGTTAATAACAGACATAGACTATAAAAAAAGAGCGTCCATTGAGCTTTATCAAGAGAAAGAGAAATCTGAGGCAGCCAATAAAGCTAAAAGTGAGTTTCTTGCCAATATGAGCCATGAGATTAGAACGCCACTTAATGGCATTTTGGGTATGGTGGACTTAACGCTTATGGATCCTGTAAATGAAGAGCAAACGGATAATCTTAAAACTGCTAAAGAATGTGTTGCATCCTTACTTGAAATCGTCAATGACGTGCTTGATTTTTCTAAAATTGAAGCAGGTAAGTTGAAAATAGAATACAATCCATTCTCGATGAAAGGGTTAATAGATTCCATAGTAAAGATACATCAGCCCCATATTCATGAAAAAGGAATTGCGTTTCAACTTGAATCTGATGCCATTTTAAGTAAGCACTATTATGGTGATGAAAATAGACTTAAGCAGATTATCAATAATCTCATTAACAATGCAATTAAGTTTACGGATAAAGGGTCTATCACCTTTAAAATAAAAGAATCAGAAAGTACTGAAGGAGAGATGAAGCAGCTTGAGTTTTCTGTGATTGATACAGGAATCGGAATTGAAGCGTCTAATTTCAATTTGCTTTTTAATAGTTTTACTCAGGTGGATGGGACCTATACTCGAAAATATGGTGGCACAGGTCTAGGGCTTGTGATTTCAAAGCAATTGGCTGAGATGATGTATGGTACCATAAGTTTCAGCAGTGTTTACATGAAAGGGAGTAAATTCACTTTATCCATACCACTTCGAGAAGTAGACTCAAAATCAGTTGAAAAGAGTCGAGAAATAAAAACGCATTTCGCGTTAAATGATAAAGAAATTCTGTTGGTTGAAGATGATAGTGTTAATCAAATTGTTATGTCCAAAATGATTGAACTAGAGAAAATTAAAGTTGACATTGTATCCAATGGTCTTGAGGCGATCGAAGCAGTTAAACTTAAAAAATATGATTTAATTCTAATGGACATTCAAATGCCACAAATGAATGGCATTGAGGCAACTAAGTGGATTAGAAGTGAGTTTAACCTTAATCAAAAGACGACGATTATCGCGCTAACCGCATATGCACTTGAAGGCGATGAAGCTCTTTTTAGAGCCAGTGGAATGGATGGCTATATTTCTAAACCAGTAGACAGAAGTACTTTGGTTTCTTTCTTAGCTAAGTATTTGAATAAAGAAAGCGTTAGCCATTTAGCGGCATCAGATTACAAGATGAGTCTGATCACATCAGAGCTTTTTGAAAGTGTTTCTGAAAAATTGATTCAGATTGAAATGGCAATGATGCAAGAAAACCTTATATTACTTGAGCTCTCAGCACACCAACTGAAAATGATATTTGAAAATCATAGAGTTGAAGAACTTAAAACGCTAGCATTTAAGATGGAACTATCTATAAGAAAAGAATTGTACAACGAAACGATAGAATATATCAAAAAGATACGATTAATGATTGGCATTTTAATGGATGGAGGACGAGCGAATGAAGAAAATTCTAATAGTTGAAGACGATATGGTCAGTAGAAAATTTTTAAACAAAGTTTTAAGAGAGTATGGTGATTGTGATCTAGTCGTAGATGGGTTAGAGGCAATAGATGCCTTTTTAATATCACTTAAAGAAAATTCACCGTATGATTTGATCTGCTTAGATATCATGATGCCCAAAATCGATGGTGTTAAAGTGTTAAAAGCAATGAGAGATTTAGAGAATGAAAAAAATATATCGAAAGAAAATAAAAGTAAGATCATTATGACGACAGCGCTTGGTGAATCAGATATCGTTAAAACAGCTTTTGAGTACGGCTGTGACGCATATGCATCAAAGCCAATAGATTTAGATAAATTTCGAGAAGTTCTAGGAAAGTTAGGCATTATCGAATAAACACATTTGACGTAAAGGAGAAAAACTATGATCAATCAAAACACAAATAACAAGTGTCTGCATACACTTTTAGAGGCATTATCTGAAGCGACAGGTTTTGATCTCCAAACTTCTGAACTTGTGATTAATACTTATATCGATCAAACTAAAAACATCATTGATGACCTGAATTCATCTGTCGAGCAATTGGTGAAAGAACAGTCAAATGAAGCGTTATTAGCACATATTGCAAGACAGGCACATAAGCTAAAGGGGTCTTCGGGGAATGTAAGAGAGTTTAAAATGATGGCTATGGCAGAGCAAACGGAGCACGCCTGTAAAGCCTCAAGGGTAGATGAAATTTTTCCGATTATAAAGCAAATGAGTGTTCATTTTAAATGTTACTTAGAAAATTAGGTGAACTATATGATAAAAAAGAGTAGATTTACTAATCTTGAACATCAATTCTTCAAAAAGAATCCTACCCCAATACTAATTATCTCACCTGATTCGGGTAATATTATTGATGCAAATCCTTCTGCTTGCCATTTTTACGGCTATAGTTTAAATGAAATTCAAATGCTTAAAATTTCAGATATTAATATGGCAACAGAAGAAACTATAAAACTTGAGATGAAAAAAGTTGTCGTTGAGAATCGGAACTATTTTAATTTTCAACATCGATTATTTGATGGCACGATTAAAGAGGTTGAAGTTCATGCGACATCTATTGAGTTTGAAGGTGAAAATGTTATTTTTTCGATGGTAACTGACATCTCTCAAAGGATGGCACAAAGTGATTATCTTATTCAGAAAACACGATCACAAGAAATTCAGATAAAACTGAGTGAAGAAAAATTTCAAGATATCTTTGATAACACGCCAGCAGGTATTTTTAGTTTTACAGAGACAGGGGAAATAAAGGAATGCAATCAGGAATTTGTCAGAATTATGGGATCGACAAGACAAGCACTATTAAACCTAAATATTTTTCATTTGCCAAACCTAGAAGTGCGCCGTGCAATTGCCAAATGCTTAACAGGTGTAAAAAGTCAATTTGAAGGCTATTATAATTCAGTGACAGGGCATAAAGAAAGTTATCTGTCTGCTATTTTTACCCCTTTGTTTTCTTACGAGAAAAAAATAATAGGCGGATTAGGGCTTGTAAATGATATATCAAAGCTTAAGGATGCTGAAATTGAAATGTACAGTCAGAAAACAGCATTTGAAGCCCTTTTTAGAAATGCGCCAATCGCTATTGTTCAAATTGACTCTAACCATCGTACGCTTGCGGTGAATGAGGCTTTTACAAGCGTTTTTGGATATTCTGCTGAAGAGGTTATCGGTAATGAGATTGAGGATTTTGTTGCATCTGACCGGGTTAGACCTGAAACGCTTAAAAATAATAATTTAATATTTGAAGGTGAGAGTGTTCAGTGTACTGGGATAAGAAGCAATAAAAAAGGTGAAGAGCTTATAATGGAGATAATCGGTGTTCCTATAAAAATTAACGATGAGGTCGTAGGTGGGTTTTCACTCTACACAGATGTTTCTTTAAGAGAAAAAAATCGAGAAGAACTAATTAGAGCAAAGCAAGTTGCTGAAGAAGCTAAGAAGACAGCTGAAAGTGCAAATAACGCAAAGAGTTATTTTTTAGCAAATATGTCTCATGAAATCCGAACGCCTATGAACGGTTTAATTGGTGTGCTTCAACTTTTAAAGGAAACTCAAATAGATGAATCTCAGAGGCGATACATAGAGTTAGCTGATTTTTCTGCTGAAGCACTTTTGAAACTTGTAACAGAAATTATGGACTATACAAAACTTGAAGCAGATCGAATGCGTCTTGAAAAAATAGATTTTAATTTAAAGAAATTATTGAACAATATTGTTAAACTTTATCAAGTCGCAACAGTACAAAAAAATGTTAAAATAGAATTAGCCTTTGATGAACGATTGCCATTAAATGTAAAAGGAGATAGTTTTAGGTTAAAACAAGTATTATCAAACCTAATCGGAAATGCAGTCAAATTTACAAATGAAGGTATTATCAAAGTAAAAGTGCAACTAGAAAACAGTTTTGATGAGCATGCCTATCTTATACGGTTTACCATTTCAGATACTGGAATTGGAATTCCCAAAGATAAGTTGGATCATTTATTTAAAAGATTTGTACAAGTGGATGAGAGTACTTCTAGACAATTTGGTGGAAGTGGATTAGGTCTAGCGATTTCTAAAGGGATTGTTGAACTCATGTGTGGAGAAATGCATGTGGAAAGTACTTATGGTGAGGGGAGTACTTTCAGTTTTACTTGTATTTTAGAACAATCTATGGAAATTATGGATATTGATACTTTAGAGGATAAAACTATAAGGCTACCTTTGTTAGAAGGCTTGAGTGTTTTAATTGTGGACGACGATATGACAAGTCGCGTTTTGGTAAATCAAGTTTTACAGAAAAAAGGATGGTATACCACTATGGCTGTCAATGGTGAAGATGCGATCCAAAAAGTTGAGGAGGAGTTGTTTGACGTCATCCTAATGGATTGTCAAATGCCCATCGTCGATGGATATGAGGCAAGTAAAAAAATCCGTGGATTGAAAAATTCAAACCAGTTTACACCGATTATCGCCATGACGGCACATGCGCTTAACGGCGATTCGAAAAAATGTATGGAAGCAGGGATGGATGGCTATTTATCAAAACCGATCAATTATGAAACCTTAATTGTATCTATTAACGCACTTGTAACTGAACACAGAAATAAACATTGAGATAGGAGTAACCATGTTTTATAAAAATTTAGCCCCCGTATATCGCTTCGTTTTTCCAGTGGGGAATAAGGCGAATTTCTTGAAAGAACATTTGCCAGGTAGTGGCAATATTTTGGATGTTGGATCTGCGGATGGCACGATTATGTCAGCTTTTAAAGCACTTGTGCCGGATTTAAATCTAGTCGGTATTGATTTGAGTGAAGCGTTGATTGAAGAAGCGACAAAACTTTTTCCAAGTTTGTCGGAACAGTTCTCTTTAAGAGATATGAGAAATGCCAAGGCGGCTTTTGGTTTAAGTTACTTTGACGGAATCTATTGCATCGGGAATACAATCGTTCATTTAGAGCATATAGATGACGTACTATCAGACTTCTATGACATGTTGAAACCTGGTGGTACTTTCATATTGCAAATACTCAACTATGACAAGATATTGGCCGAAAGACCGAGTAAACTCCCCTTAATAGATAATGAACAGATAACATTTGAAAGGTTTTACAGTTATGAAGAAGGGAAGATGATGGCAGTTCCAAGGATTACATTTAGTAGTTTGCTAACGATTAAATCTGAAATGCCTATGAAATTATCAGCAGAGACCATCCTTTACCCAATTAAGATAAAAAACCTACTAGAAAAACTGGATCTAGCAGGCTTTGAAAATCATCAACTGTATTCTGGATTTGATGGTAAGTCCTTTTCAGATAATGAATTACCACTGATTGTGGTTACTCAGAAGGGTGTGTAAAAGAGGTCAGTGTGTTAATAAAATTATCAGGAAGCTCACATGCTCTTCTTGATTGATATTCAAAAGCATAAACGAGGTTAGATCCCTCAAATACGAGAGCTTGATCACTTTGTCTATAAAATTGATAGACCATTGTGAAGGCTCTTTTTTTTATGTCCTGAAGCCATACTTTAGCAAATAATTGATCATGTAAAAACACTTCTTTTTTATAATAGACATGTGACTCGCTTAATATAATGCCAATACCATCTGCAAGATAATGTTCATCAAATCCAAAATGCTTTAAATACTTAATTCTTGCATCTTGAAAAAAGCTTAATGCCCGATCATTCCCCATATGTCCACCATAGTTGATATCGCTGATACGGACTTCAAAGTTTTCGACTAACTTTAATTCACCTATAATCATCTTATATATAGCCCCTCCCTAAAACTGGGTGTCTACCCATTCGGTGGTAGACACGATATTTTTAACTGTATCGATAGACATATTCGGATGGATGGTACTCTCGTGGGATATGGTCAACAAACTTGCTGCAATAGCAAATTTAACCGTATCATGTAAATTCATCTGATTCATGTACCCATAGCCAAGACCAGCTACAAAAGAATCACCAGCGCCTGTGACATTAACGACTTTTGCATGTCTTGCCATCATCACGCCACGTACATTTTCGTTGGCATAGAAGATGCCATTTTCATCTAAAGAAATAAAGACATTTGTAACACCTAAAGCGAGCAAGTCTTCTGACGCTTTCAAAAGGGATTCAGTACTATCAAGTGGATAACCAACAATGGCTTCTGCCTCAAAACGGTTGGGTTTAATGGTATGAAAATAAGGAATTAAATGCTTAATGGACTCTGCTTTCACTGCTGAAATCGGATCTAAAACAAAATTTGTTTTCCCTTGATACGTTTTTAGGAGATGCTCAAGTAATTCAGGATTATCGGAGTCTACGAAAGTGTATTCAGCCTTTTCAATGATTTCTGACTTAGAATCCACAAAGTGCGTATCCATTTGATCGATTCCCCACATATCTACTATAGCAGATACCATTTCACCTTTTTCATCTAAGATAGCTAGGTAGGTTGGGGTAGAACACTTTGATAAAAATAAGGAATCGGACATGTCGTATCCAATGAGCTTTGAATGTTCAATGATACTTCTACCATGATCATCATCACCTATGGCCGAAATAAACTTAGTTGATACGCCTAGTCGCGCGGTTGTTTCAGCAATATTTCGGCAGACGCCGCCCATTGATATTTTAATACACCCTGGATTAGAGTTATGCGTTCGATACTTTACTGCTGAAAAACCAGTAATATCAACAATTGAAGCACCTAAAACCAAGATATAGGGTTGAAAATTCATATAAAAAGCCTCCGAAGTTTTAATAACATCAATTATTATATCAGCGATTTATAGATAGTAAAAGAAAAAGAACTGACATTATGCCAGTTCTGTAGCGATTCGATATACATGTTCCTTTTCATCAGTGCTCAATGCCTTCTCAAGAATGATAGCCCCAGTTAAGAAAACGGTTAAATTAGAAAGGATATGAATAATGGTGAACTTACCACCAAAAGACGTATATTCAAACATGACCATAGGGAGTTTAGCAGTAGACCAAACCCCTAAAAAAAACAGGACATTGGATAGTTTAGCTCTCTTTTTGAGCAGTATAGCCGCAACTGGAAAGGCGGCGTAAAGAGGACCAGCCGCAAAAGAACCGAGAAAAAATGCGATGAGTAAGCCTGTTGGTCCTGAGTGTTCACCCATGTATCGAATCATGGTCTCTTTAGGTACCCATACATCTAGCAAACCAATTAATAGCATAATTGGGGGAAGGACGCTTAGCATTGTACCAAAGTTAGAAAGCGTCAGCGTATTGGCTTTTTTACCAATATCGGGAAGAGATATATTTACGACAATTAGTAAAAAAAGTAAGAACAATGCCCATTTATATTTTTTTATTTTCGCTTTCATTACATTAACCTCCAAACGAGAAGAACAAAGACAGAAGAGGCGGCAAGAGCGGTAAGGTTACGTAAAATTGCTGTCGTCTTACCAAAATACTTAATTTCTAGCCCTAAGGATACCACACCAACAGCCATAAGACTCGAAATAAACCCTGCAATTTGTGGGAAGCCAGCACCATGGGATAATAAATTCGCTCCAAGAGGAAATGCAACAAAACTTGGCATAAAGGCTACTGAACCGATGACCATAGCTATGAGAGTTCCCCAAATCCCCGATTTTTCACCAAGAAGCTGACTGACTGTATTGGGACTTAATATAGACAAAATAAGACCGATCCCAATCATCATTGGAATGATAGATGGCAGTAGCTTTTTAAATGAATTAAATCCAATCATAATTGCTTTTTTAGTTTTATTGCGATCCTTTAAGAATGAAATAATGGTTAGAATGCCTACTACTATATAAAAAATACTAGTTGTCATGATTCACCTCTAAACGGTCATAGGTTTTTAGGAAAAAGGATAAATTTTCAAAACGCATTAGGATGTCCTCGTGATATTCTTTTAAAGCTTCCCTTCCTAAATCAGAGATTTCATAAAGTTTTTTCTGCTGATGGGCAGGGTCTGGAATACTTGCAATAATTAGACCATCTGATTCTAGAGCACTCAGTGCTCTATAAACACCTGCAGTATCAAATAAACAATGTGGCATTTTGGTTTTAAGTTCATTTAAAATTCCCAAACCATAGTTAGAAGATTGAGCAAGCTCTAATAGGACAAAAGCAGGTATGTGTCTGCCAGGTTTACCTTTCATATTAAACTCCTTAATTATCTTTTGTTTTCATTAACATCTTTTGAAAACATTTTATATGTAGTTAACACATATGTCAACTACATATATGTTAACTACATATAAAATTTTCACATTATTTTTGATTTGGTATAGACGATACGTTTGATTTTATGTTAGAATCCATCTAATAGAAAATGAAACGTGATTCGTATAACCCTGATAATATGGTTCAGGGGTCTCTACCAAGCACCTTAAACGCTTGATTACGAGGAGGATACAGCTGTATTCTCTTCGTAGTCGAGCGTTTTTTTATTAAGCGACAATTTGCTTGTGGTAAAAACAGAATCACTTACAAAGGAGATTTCGATGAAAGCGAACAAACTCGATTTTAATCATGTACCCAAAATAGAACTGCATTGTCACCTTGATGGTAGTTTAAGAACTACAACGGTGTTAAAATGGCTAAACGAAGATGAAGCGACCCAAAAATATGATGATTTAGAAATTGTCTCTAAATTGTTAATTGCACCAGAAAATTGTGATTCACTTGACACTTATCTAGAACGTTTTCAAATCCCCGTCAAAGTTCTACAAAGTGAAAGCAGATTAACTCAAGCGACGTATGAACTATATGAGGATGCAGCAAAAGAGAATGTGAAGTATTTAGAAGTAAGGTTTGCACCACACCTACATCTAGAGAAAGGACTAGACTTAAAGCGTGTAATTAGCGCTGTAGTAGAAGGGGTAAAGGCTGCTGAAGAGAATTTTGAAATTAAAGGTAACATCATACTCTCGTATCTCAGAAACACTGAGATAGAAGGCTTTTACGATATGATTGAAGCAGGTAAAGAATGGTTAGGAAAAGGCGTTGTCGCTGTTGATCTATGTGGCGGCGAACGTGATCGCTTTGCACCAAGGTTTAAAATTGCGTTTGAAAAGGCAAAATCACTTGGATATGCAGTAACGATTCACGCTGGAGAGACTGGCAGCGTTCAAAACATTGAGGATGCAGTATTTTTATTAGGTGCTACAAGAATTGGTCATGGTACTGCAATGATAAAAGACGAAAACCTACAGAAATTACTCAAACAAAATAGTATATATATTGAATGCTGCCCTACTAGTAATGTTCAAACCAAAGCCGTAGTGTCGTTCGAAATGCATCCAATGGATTTTTACTATCAAAATGGTATTAAAGTAACCATGAATACTGATAATAGAACTGTTTCAAATACGACAATGAATGAAGAGTTCAATCAAATGCGCCAGTTTTTTAACTGGAAAGATGAAGACGCATTTTCAGTTTTTAAACACAGTATTGAAGCATCTTTTGCTTCTGATGAAATTAAAAGTTGGCTTTTTCAGTTTATGGGGAATAACTAAATAGAGTAAGAGTGTCTCTATCTTAAAGAGGCTATTGCTTATTGATCATACAATTGCAAGAGCTTCTTTTTTTCATATAAAAAGTAGTTTAAAATTAATGGAATAATGATACAGTTTTACAAAATACTTATGAAAAAGGTCGCTTATAGGTTATGATAATAATAACCACATTACATAAAAGAAGAAAGAGGTGAATCATGTATTTTCGCAGATTTTTTTCCATTATGATACTCTTATACCTCATAGTTTGTGTTTTTAGCGGAATACCTGTATTTGGTGAAAGTGATAAGCAAGTATTGATTATTAATTCTTATCATTATGGTTTGTCATGGACAGATGATATCGATCGTGGTGTGATCGATACAATTAAAGAAAGCTATGATAACACAAGAATTTTTGTCGAATACATTGATTGGAAAGAATACCCAACTGAGAGAGCGCTTGAACTTTTCAATGAAATGATTCAATATAAGTATGCAAATAAGAAAATAGACTTAGTAGTAACAACTGATGATGCAGCTTTAACTTATGTAATGGGGCAACGTGACACAGTTTTTAAAGAGGTGCCTATTGTATCAAGTGGTGTAAGTAAAGACAATTATGATTTGCTAACGAAGGGCGATCCGCTGATTACCGGTGTTATAGAACAGGTTGATATACATTCCACCATAGAAGTTGCGCTTAGTGTGAACCCTGATTTGCATCAGCTTTATATCGTACACGATCAAACTGAAAGTGGTAAAGCAATGACCGACGCTACAATTCAGACGCTTGCTAATTGGTATCCTGATATTGAGCCAATCGTCATTACAGATATGAGTATTGACCAAATAATTGAAGAAGTTGGTAAACTAAAATCATCAGATGCGATTTTGATGACAGCGTATTATTCAGATATAAACGGTAGAACAATAGATTTTGAAGACATGATTCGAAGCGTAAGTGAAGCCACACAAGCGCCTGTCTTTTCACTTTATGATTTTGCTCTTAACAATGGCGCCTTGGGTGGTAGCTTGCTGAGTGGTAGAGAGACCGGCAAGCGTGCAGGAGAGCTTTCTGTAGAGATACTTGGAGGTGCATTGCCAGCACAGCTACCACTAGTGACAGAGGGGTTTCACATTAATGCAATCGATTATAATGTTGCAACGGCATTTAATATAAATGTGAACCATCTTTCAGATGACATTACGATTATCAATAGGCCGATCTCTTTATATGAGCAATACAAGGCACAAATTATTACAGTTTTAATAATAATGGGTTTAATGGTAATTTTTATAGTGATATTGACCTATGCTTTACGGAAAACTGTTAAACTTAAAAATGAACTTACTGAGAAGCATTTTGAGCAAATACAATTAAACGAGGAGTTAACGGCTTCTGAGGAAGAACTCAAGGCACAATTTGAAGCACTTAATGAGTTGTTTGATGAACTTCAAATGAGTAAAGAACAAAACGAGTTAATCTTAGATGCCATTAGAGATACTGTTTTAGACTGGAACATTAAAGACGACTACCTCAATATTTCAGAGCGATGGGCGATTTCGTCTGGTGCAGCAGCTGCTGAAAAGAAAAGACCAACGTTTTTATATGAGTTTATTCATCCTGAAGATATCCTTCAATTAAAACCTTATTTTGAGGATGAGATCCCAGAAGGTGTAAATGACTTCAGTTCTCAAATAAGGATCTTATCGGATAATAGTCGATACAAATGGTACCTATTAAAGGGCGCTATAAAAAGAGATCGTGATGGGATTGCGACGAGAATGATTTGTTCATTTACGGACATTCACGCGATTAAGCAAATGGAAGATCAAATTAGACATGTCGCTTTTCATGATAGTTTGACAGGATTACCAAATAAAAATGCACTTGAAGCTGAAGTTAGAAAAGAAGCGAATGGGAAGTTTGGAATTCTAATAGCAGATATAGACCACTTTAAACGCATAAATGATACAATGGGACACCGATTTGGTGATAAATACATTCAAACTATCGGAAAAATGTTAGCGCTTAATCTCGGCCCAAACAGCAAAATTTATCGTATATCAGGTGATGAGTTTATCATTTATCATAAGACAACTGATACGAGAGAGTTAGAGTCGTTGGGCAAGCATTTACTTCATATTATGAATCGAGTCATTCAAGTTGAGTACAGTAATTTCTCAAATAGTATCAGTATTGGTATTGCCATGTATCCAGAAGATGGTGATAATATCGACGATCTAATTACAAGGGCTGATCTTGCGATGTATAAGTCTAAGGAATCTGGGCGTGGCAAGTCATCGAGATATGATGCTTCGATGTTTGAACGCATTAAATGGCGTGTTGAAAGAGAAGAGGCTTTAAAACTTGCACTCCCGAATCAAGAGCTCAGTTTGGCTTATCAACCACAGGTGGATTCTATAACTCAAGAAATTATAGGATTTGAAGCATTGTTAAGATGGGATCATCCGACGTTGGGTAGAATTTCACCACTGGACTTTATCCCTATAGCTGAGGAAACGCAACTTATAATGCCAATTGGCAGATGGGTCATAGAGAACGCACTGTCTTTTATCTCTAATGTTAAGGACTTAACTGCTAAGCGAATTCATATTTCAGTGAATGTGTCTGTACTTCAATTGATGCAAGAAGACTTTGAGGAGATGATCTTAGAGTTATTGAGTATTTATAGAGTCTCACCAGATCAATTTATCATTGAGATAACCGAGTCTGTTCTGATGCAAGCAATAGAAGCTTCGGTAGCAAAACTAGAAAGACTTCAGTCTACTGGGGTAAAGGTTGCACTAGACGATTTTGGTACTGGCTACTCATCACTCTCTTATCTTAAGAATCTACCAATTGATATCCTTAAGATTGATAAATCTTTTATAGATGTTCTAGGCGTATCAAAGAGCCATGATGATTTAGTAGAAATCATTATTCGTCTAGGTCAACAACTAGACATGCATCTAGTAGCAGAGGGCGTTGAGACTGAAGCGCAACTAGAAAAACTAAAAGCAATTAATTGTGATGCGATACAAGGATATTTATTTTCCAAACCAGTGGATGCAATCGTAGCAAAAGAACTTTTAAAAAAGAACTTGTAAAATAAAAAGATAAGTGTAAAATAAAGTGAGTAAGCACTCACTTTATTTTTTTGTTTTTAATCTATTCAAATTAAACGAATAAGGAGGAAAATGGGTTTGGATTTAACTATTTTCGAACAACTGCTATCTGAAACCAAACAAACTTCCAAACAGACAGATAAGCTTTTGAGAATCGACTTATCAGCGATTGAACTGTTTGCTGAAAAAGGGTATGCCAATACAAGCACGAAAGAAATTGCAACGCGAGCTGAAGTTGCAGAAGGAACTATATTTAAGCACTATAGGACAAAAGAAAACTTGCTTCTGAATATACTTTTAAAATTTTTGAATGTCCTAATGCCATCTATGAAGAAAGAAATCTTAGAAAAACTCTCGCAGCAAGAGTTTTGTTCATTTAGCGAATTCTTTGATTTTTTTCTTAGGAATAGAATTGACTTTATAATAATTAATCGAGATGTTTTTAGAATCTTTATCAAAGAACTGATCTATAACGATGACCTTAGAACGCTATTATTTTCTAACTCAGCTTCAGACATCGTTGACGTCATCTATAAGTATTATGATCAGTTTAAAGCATCTGGTGAGTTAAGACAGGTTGATAATGCCATTATGCTCAAATTCATGCTAAAAACGGTACTCGCCGATGCGGTTTGGACATTTATGCTAACGGATCACTATCTTAATCTAGACATTGATCAGTGGATAAAAGAAAGAACAGACGAGTTTCTATTAGGAATGGGGAACAAATAAATAATTCATTTAAATAAGGGGATGTATCCTATGAAAAAGTATATTGATTTTATTTATAAGTTTAAGAAGTCTTTGATGCTTTTATTCGTTATTATTAATATCACAGCTATCTATGGTGTTTTTCAACTAAAAATTCAAACTAACTTTGACATATTCAAAATTGAAAATAGTCAATACCAAGAGAATATGAATATATTGGTAGATGAGTTCAGTACAAGTGACCAGATGATCATTATGATTAGTAACTATGATCAGGTCACTGAACAAGTCACTCAGTTTGAAAACAAACTAGAAGCAATGGATACGATTAAATATGTTAAACGAGTAGAATCAACAAATGGGCTCCCTGAGATTGACGCACTGAAAACAACTAAAGAGATCGACGGTGTCACTTATGGGATTATAACCGTGTTTCCAGATGAAGACTTTCGATTTGCAGATCTAAAGGGCATCGAAACTTTACTAGAGGACAATGCCTTTGATTATGCAATCAGCGGTAACCAGTATATGCAAAATAAGATATTTGATTATTTACTTTATATCTTATTATTAATTCCACCTTCAGCACTTTTTATATTATTTAATATCTTCCGACTACAGATGCGCTCAGCTAAAGCAACGCTCTTATCAATCATGCCAGCAGGTATAGCTGCGCTTTGGACACTTGGATTCGCTGGACTTATTGGCAATGAGATCTCCATTTTAACCGTTCTAGCTCCGATTTTTACAATTATCATCGGTAGTGCAGATGGGTTACACTTTATCTCACATGTTCAAGAGCATCTTGAATCAGGTGATGATATGCGAGCAAGCTTGACCAAAACGTTAAAAATGGTAGGTATGCCAATGGTTATTACAACTGTGACTTCAGTTGCTGGTTTTATTTCACTATTGTTCATGCAAACAAAAGCCATTTACGACCTTGCGATATTCGCATCAATTGGAATTACGCTTGCGGGAATCGCAACTTGGTTTATAGTACCTTTGATTAATAGCTTTGAAAAACTCGACATACACAAAAAGAAAAATACCAAAGCCATTGACATCAATTTAAGAAAATTATGGGGAAAACCAGCCCTTATCCTAACACTTGTAGTTATTGTCACCTCAGTCATTTTCGTTCCTAAAATTCAAACAGAGTTCAATCAGCTCATGATGTATAAATCGTCAACAGAGGTTTCAAAGAGTTTTTCCAAAATTATGGATGTAAATGATGGTACTATACCCATTTTTGCACTTGTGCCATATTCTGGTAACCCATTATCAAGCGAAACCACTGATTTGGTGAACCAATTCTCAACTGCTATGAAGAATGAGGCCAATGTAACTAAAATTGTTTCGATCAATGAAATTGTATCAACCATTCAAGCGCAAGGTATTACATTTGACCCGCGTATGCTAATGGGAAGTGACATCGCAAGTGAATTTGTCAGTGGTGCGTATGTAAAAGTCATCATCTTTCCAAAGGATTTGAACAATGCAACGATTGAGGAAATAGAGCGTGTCGGAAACGACTTCCCTGAAATCAAACTTGCAGGAACACAATTAACGATGTATGAATTAAATCAGTCCATGATTTCAGGACAGAAAATCAGCTTGACGATGGCGTTTATTTTAGTTTTCGCTTTTTTATGGATGAGCCTCAGAAAGTTCATACCAAGCTTTTTAGCTTTAATTCCTATATTGGTAACTACGTTGGCCTTATTTGGTTTTTTAGGACTAACAGGCATATCGCTAAACTTGTTTACAACAACTTTATTTAGCATCACTATAGGTGTAGGGATTGATTATGCCATTCATTATACTTCTATCTATCAAGCCTATGTGAGAGAAGGACTTGGTAGTTCGGAGGCCGTGGAACGAGCTTATCGTTTTTCACAAAGGCCAATAATTGCTAATGCACTAGGATTTTCAGTAGGTTTAAGCGTTCTGATGTTTTCACCACTTAAAGTACATTTTTATGTTTCTTCATTAATGTGGGTTTCGATGATTTTATCCTCAATATTAAGTTTAACGCTACTACCAACACTGCTAAGAAAACTCAAATAGGAAATCACTTAGATTAATTAAGAGGACGAACTATTGAAATACGAGGAATTTAGGTTATAATGGTCTTACTGATACTGGAGGTAGAAATGACTAAAAAATTAAAAAAACTTTTGTTCGTAGTAATTGTGGTTATGTTATCTTTATCAATGTCATTCTCAATGGCTACAGTGAATCCATTGCTAACAGGTAAGCCTTCTCCATGGGCAGAAGCGGACATCAATACACTTGCATCGTATGACCAACTGAATCAAGAGGCTTTCAATAACTATCAGTCAGAAATTACTCGACTAGAGTTTATTTATTTAGCGGTAAGACTGTATGAAAATCTAAATCAAACCGATATTACACCAGATCTAGCGATTACGTTTGAGGATACTGAGAATCTTTATGCCTTAAAAGGTGCGACAATTGGGATTACATCTGGTGTAGGTAATGGCAACTTTGGACCAGAACAGTTGTTAACGCGTGAACAAATGGCAACTATGATGATGAAAGTTCTTACGCTTTCAGGTGTTGAACTGGAGAAAACCACAGTCGCCTTTAGTGATGACGCTTTAATTAGCGATTATGCAAAGGAGAGTATATACAAAGCGGCAAATTACGGTATTATTAACGGTTATAATGGCGCGGTAAATCCCAAAGGATATGCAAAAATTGAACAAACCCTTTTAGTATATAAGAATATGTTTGACACCTTTTCAAAACAAGTTCGTCCATCTTTTAGTTCAACAGATGAAATGAACGATTATTTGATTAACAATTATCCAACATTAATTTTAAATCGTATTAATGTTGGATTTGATAGCTATCAGTGTATTGAACTTGCAGATGGTGGTTTATCTATCAATGCAACTGTTGAGAAAAACGGATTAGTAGAATATTTAAAAGCTGAAGGTGTAAGCGCAGCTCAGCTAGCGCTCGAAACCAAAGCCCAAGCAGATTTATTCAAAGTAATTTTTGGTAGAGAAGTGACTTTTAGCATTGTCTACTCGTTCTATCAATCAGCTTATCCATCTGAGTTCGTCGATAATTATCTATATGAAGAATCGGTTGTATATGATAGAAACCTAGAAAAGTGGGCAATATACTTTCCTTTGATTTGTGTCATTACCGATGAACCTTATTATTTCACTTATAAATCTTCCTATTATTATTAATGGAAAAGTTAATAGATTATTAGTATAAACGGGGACTCATCAGCTTTACACTAAAGCAGATGGGTCTTTTTTTACTTTAAATTTTCTGTTTGTTATCCTAAAACAAGCGTAAAAAACGATTATTGTGGTAAATACATTATAAAAGATGAAAAGTGAGGCGCTTATGAATTATCTTGATGCTAAAATATTGATCGTTGACGACCAAGAGCCAAATGCTTTGCTCTTAAAAAAAATTCTAAAGTCGAGAAAATACAGTCAAATTGACGTTTTGATGGATTCAAGAGAAGTTTCAGGATACATAAACCATACGATCCCTGATTTGATTTTACTAGACTTAAAAATGCCATTCATGGATGGATTTCAAGTTGTTGAGCAAATTAGTAGTGTACTTGAAGAAAATTTTGTTCAAGTTATTATGATTTCAGCACAAGACGATCATACACACAAGCTGAAAGCCTTAGATATGGGGATTATGGATTTTATTGGTAAGCCTTTTGACAATGTTGAGGTTGTCCTTAGGGTAAACAAGGCAATTGAACTAAAAAAATTACATGAGGCTTTAAAGCAAAAAAATCAAGTGCTTCAATGTGAAGTTGATGAGAAAGATCAAATGTTACTGGACATGCAATATGAGTTAATAGATAAGTTAATGTTAAGTGCGGAGTTTAGAGACCAAACCACAGGCAATCATATTTCACGTATCGGTTGTTTTGCAAGACATCTCGCCAAGTTATGTGGTTTAAGTGACAGAAGTGCAAATCTAATATTTCATGCAAGCAAATTACATGATATAGGTAAGATTGGTATACCAGACGAAGTTCTTTTAAAGCCAGGTGCGCTAAATGAAAACGAAATGAAAATTATGAAGGAACATACGACTAAAGGCGCAAAGATTTTAAGTGGTAGCAAGTCAGAAATATTGTCGTATGCAGAAAAAATTGCACTGAATCATCATGAACGCTGGGATGGACAAGGCTATCCCAATGGCATTCGAGGTGAGGAAATTGATATATATAGTAGAATAACGAGTATTTGTGATGTATATGATGCTTTACATTCTTCGCGACCTTATAAAGAGATATGGGAGAATAAGGCAATTATTGACGAACTCAATCGACTGGCTGGAAGTGCGTTAGATCCAGTATTAACAAAAATCTTTATCGATCATATAGATGATTTTTATCAAATACAAAGTGAAGTTGAGGGATGCTCATGAAGCAGAAAAGAGAAAAGCAATCCATTAGAAGTTGGCTTTGGGGTTCTTTTATTAGAACTGCACTTCTTCCGTTTGTACTTGTTGCAATTGGATTTGTTCTAATCTATTTTATGACAAATGCTTGGTCTAGAAATGCAATGACCTCTTTCACGTTTAACGAGGTTAATCAGCAAATGTCACAACTCATAAGTGAAAAAACCAATACCATTGAAAAGCAGCTAGAGTCAGTAAGTGTAAATGTTCAGATATTAAGTAAAGGATATGGAGAAGCTTTAAAGACGGAAAATAGTTTGGACGCCAGTGTTCTAAATCGATTTGCTTTTACTGACGAAGGCACTTATTACACAACTCAAGATACTCCTAAAGGCAGTGTCGCCGTCTTTTATAGTGGTTATTATCCAATCGGAGAGCCTGAAAAGATAAAGGTAATGAAGCTTCTTAAAACAGAGGCTTTAATGAAAGACATTGTTTCATCACAACCGCTTGCTGCTCAAGTATATCTTAATACTTATGATTCATTGAACATTATTTTTCCATATTTTGATGTCATAATGCAATATGCACCTTTGATGAATATTCCGTCTTATAACTTTTATTATGAAGCGGATATGGAACATAATCCTGATAAAAAAGTCGTTTGGACAGACGCTTACCTAGATCCAGCAGGTCTTGGGTGGATGGCATCTGCTATTATTCCAGTATATAGTGCCAATGAATTTTTAGAAGGCGTTGCTGGTATTGATATCACGATAAGCACTTTTACAAATGAAATTTTATCAATGGACGTCCCATACGAAGGTTACTTAATGTTAGTCGCTAAGGACGGGACTATACTTGCTCTACCTCAAGCTGGCGAGTCAGATTGGCAGATTAAGGAACTTGGTGAGCATCATTACGATGAGGCGATATTAAAAGACACTTTTAAACCTGAGAATTTTAATTTTTATAATATACCTGAGATAGAATCATTGGCACCCATTATTGATAATAACGAATCTGGTAATGGTGAAGTGAAATTAAACGGTAACTTAAAGTTTGTTTCATGGCACACAATCAATGAAACGGGCTGGAAATTGCTGATGATTGTTCCGAAAGATCTCGTATATTCAGAAGCCACCGTAATTAATAATCAATTGATTAGAATTGGATGGGTCATCACAATAATCTTGAATATTTTATATGCTGTACTATTTACGATTTTATCTAAGAATGCAAATAAATTATCCTATGAAATTTCTTCTCCATTGGTTCAAATTAATGAAATGGTGGAACGAATCGGCAATGGAGAATACTACCAAACGCCACCAGATACGCCGGTACTAGAACTACAGGACACCGCAAATCAGTTGTCTTTGATGGGCAAAGCACTTGGAGATACCAATACGCAGTTAATGGATATACAAAGGGAACTGAAAAGAAATGAAGCAGATTTAAATGCGCTTTTGCATTCAATTGATGACATGATTTTGGAGATTGATGAAACCGGTAATTTAATCAATCAATGGAACAATACAGGTTTAATTCAAAAATCGTACTTTGCAACCAGTAGCATTAAAAATATCGACAACAAATTAAAGAAAAAAGGTTCGAGTTTATCTAGTGTGTTATCACAAATAGAATCCACAGGCGAGAGTGCAACGATTGAGTATAGTATTAGTACGGATGTAAGTATCAAATGGTTCCTTGCACGAATATCAAGAGTGGAAAGCGATGAGAAAAAATATGTAATTTCTGCAAGAGATATTACTCATCAGAAAAATCTTGAGTTTTCCTTGATTGAAGCTAAAGACTTAGCTGAAAATGCAAATCGATCTAAATCACAGTTCTTATCTAATATGAGTCATGAACTTAGAACGCCTCTTAATGCGATTATTGGTTTCTCGCAACTGCTTTTAATGTCTGACGAAAACGAACTCGACGACGAGCAAAAAGAAAACGTTGGAGAAATAGAACATGCGGGAAAACACCTTTTAAAATTAATCAATGAGGTTTTAGACCTTGCTCGTATCGAATCCGGTAAGATGACAATATCATTAGAACCTGTTATCGTTAATGAAGTTATGCGTGAAGCCGTAACGATGATTAAACCAGTTTCTGACCAATATCATGTTCAAATGGAGACACATTTTACAGAAAAAGCAAGTGAATGGGTGGTTGCCGATCAAACCCGATTGAAACAAGTTTTGATCAATTTAGTAACCAATGCGATTAAATATAACAAACCAAATGGTTTAGTTAAGTTCTATGTTGAACTCGTAGAATCAAAGGTTATGTTTCATATTGAAGACGATGGCATCGGTATTCCTTCTGAACATCATGAAGCGATATTTAATCCCTTTTATCGACTCAATATGGAAAACAACTTCTTTGTAGAGGGAACGGGAATTGGACTTTCAGTTGCGAAGGAGATGACGGAGCTTATGAAAGGTTCAATTACTTTGACCAGTACGCCAAATGAAGGCAGTCATTTTATTGTGACATTACCTAGAGCCGAGCTTGAAAGTGACCATATGAGCTATTCACAAGTGATTGCAAGTAAAACAATTGAGCTTGATGCAATCAAAGTGTTATATGTTGAAGATAATGTCGCAAATTTAAAATTGATGCAAAGAATCATAGAAAATATGGAAGGTGTGACTTTAATTCAAACACAATTTGGAGAGCAAGCAGTAGCTTTAGCACTTGCTGAACTACCTGATGTCATCTTGCTAGATTTGAATCTACCTGATATAGATGGTTTTGAAGTGTTAAAGCGGATTAAAAAACAAGAAAGTCTATCAGAAATCCCGACCATCGCATTAACCGCTTATGCCATGCCTGAAGATCAGGCAAAGGTCAAATTGGCTGGGTTTGATAGTTTCATACCTAAGCCCATCGAAATCGAATATTTTATATCTGAACTCGAGCGATTAACAAAGTAATAAAACTGAACGAAGCTAAAAGCGAAAGAGCCAAAGACGTAAATGTCTTTGGCTCTATTTATTAATAGAGATACTTTCCTACTACTTTATAATTAGGCGGTAGGTCTTCTGATATGTCTAAGTTATCGAACTGCCAGTGACCAGAGAATCCTGATGAGTTAAGGCCAACTTCAAAGTAAAGCATACCTATACCTGCATCTAAGCATTTGATGGATTCTGGAACGAAATCAGGTTGATACATAATCATGTAGATATTACCGCTTCGAATCAAGAAATGCCATGGTTGTAGATTCTTATAAGAGGGTGCATAGCGCATGTAGAAAATTGGACGATTCAAACCGTATTGCTCTATTTTATCAAGACTTGGCACATCGTTAAAGCTATCAAAATGTGTCATTTCCATGATGGATTTATGTGCCCTAACAGGACCTTGATCAGTCATTATATTGATGTTGGGATACCCGAGTTCAGTTAGAGTGGATAGGTTACCTGGTCGTGATGAAGCATATATGGTGGACTGCTTGAACTCGCGTTTTGGATAACCTATGGCGATGAGTGCTACGATTTCTTTCGGTGAGTGAATCCCCAGATTTACCTTTACGGATTCAGCATCTTTCACTTCAATCCAGCAAAACCCAATGTCTCTTTGAATGGCTTTAAGGATAAACCATTCGCCAATATATCCAGCGAGCTTATAACTTAAATCGTGAGCATCTGCATAGACCGCATAATAATGTGGGGCATGAATCATAATTCCGAAGTATCCAGCAAGACCCTCAAGTTTTGGCGCTAATTCAAAACCATTTTCAATAAATTTGAACTCTACACCTGAGGTTTTAATCAGATCAGGTGGTGATTCCCACAACCCATCAAGATATCTTTTGTCTTCGTCTGTTAGCGGATAATGCTTAAATTCTCTGGTGGAATGTCTCTTTTCTACTAAATACATATCGTTCATGGAAACCTCCTCAAAGTGTAACTTTATTTTATAGTTACCCTTATGAAAGGCGCACAATCATGAAAGCACATTACCATTTTCTTGCAAGGTCAATACTTTTATAATCCAGTATCTTACGCTTTTTATTCGTCGTTTCAGCTTTAATGTTTTCCCAGACAGACTCATAGAGCTCTTGTCTTTGCAAATTGATGTGAGCTTGGCTGTAAAGTGCACTCAATGCAATCATACCTTCTATTCGAGACATCAAATCTATGGAGACGATTTCTTTATTAATCCCATTTTTTATTAGGCTTTGTTTTTGACCATATGACAGGAGTGCGATAAATTTATTTTGCAGATTGTGATAGTAAAGTTCAATCCTTTTCTTAATCCCGTCACCTTCAAGACAGCATCTTTGTAAAAAAGTGTTTAAATTAACAGGATGTAAATGGTTGTTATAAACTAAGATGGATAAACCATGATGAAAATCAATGATGCATTCATAAATGGCTTCAATTTGTTCTCGAGGATGTTGATGTGCCCCAATGGAAAGCTCTAAGCGATGCTCTAGATCGTCTAGCAGATAATTGACACAGTGATTGATGATATCCTCCTTAGATTTAAAGTGATAATAAATTGAAGGCTTTTTGATGCCGATTTGATCAGCGACTGAATTGAGCGAGGTTTGATCAATTCCTACCGTTAAAAAACTCTGTAGAGCAGTTTTTAAAATTTTATCTTTTGTCTGTGTGATTTTAGCCATATCTACCTCCCGATAGGTAAATTATATCATCACAATGAGACTTTAAAAAATAATATTTTGGAAACAAAACTATACACGTTTAATAAAAAAAGATAAAATAGGTAATACGAGTGAGATTTTTAACGAAGGAGTTACGTGGGAAGACTATGAATGAAAAATTTAGACCTTTTATACCGGCACATCAGACGGTACCTGAGTTAACTTTTACTTCTATATTATTTGGAATTATATTGGCGCTTGTTTTTGGCGTCGTTAATGCTTATCTAGGCTTAAAAGTAGGAATGACAATAAGTGCGTCAATTCCTGCGGCAGTTGTATCTATGAGTATTACAAGAATCATAATGAAAAGAGATTCTATACTTGAAAACAATATGGTACAGACCATTGGTTCAGCAGGGGAGTCTCTTACTGCTGGTGCAATTTTCACCATACCTGCCATGTTTATATGGTCCAAATCAGTTGGTATTGAACCACCGTCGATGCTGTTAATTACTTTGATTGGTTTATTCGGTGGTGTTTTAGGGGTTATGTTTATGATTCCTCTAAGAAAAGCGCTAATCGTTAAAGAACATGAAACTTTGCCTTATCCAGAAGGCTCAGCATGTGCCGAGGTACTTTTGGCAGGCGAAGAGGGTGGGGAGAAAGCCAAGGCTACTTTTCAAGGTATGTTAATAGGTAGTGTTTATAAAGTTATATCCGATGGTTTAAAAATCATTCCTTCGAGAATTGATTGGACCCTAACAAAACCCTTTCAATCTTTTTTTGGATTTGACGCAATGCCAGCACTTATAGGCGTTGGTTTTGTCATTGGACGCGCAGTATCTGGATTTATGTTTGCAGGCTCTTTGATTGGTTGGTTTGTAATTATTCCATTGATTTCAATGGTAGGACAAGGTAATCAATTGGTTCTATTTCCATCGGAGATTCCTATCGGTATGCTCTCTAGCGGAGAACTTTGGCATTATTACATCCGTTATATAGGTGCTGGAGCAGTTGCTTTTGGCGGACTACTAAGTTTAATCAAATCACTGCCTTTAATTTTTGAGACATTTATAGAGTCGATGAGAGAATATAACCATATTCTTGAAGGAAAGAGCTTTTTAAGAACAGATCGAGATTTACCAATGACAACAGTGATTTTTGTTGTAATTATGTTTACATTTATGATTGCATTCTTACCCATTTTAAACGTTGGATTTTATGGTGCTTTATTTGTTGCTGTATTTGGATTTTTCTTTGCTACAGTATCGTCTAGAATCGTTGGTTTAATCGGTAGTTCATCAAATCCAGTATCGGGCATGACGATTGCTACCTTGATTTTAGCGGCTTTTATGTTTCGACTATTAGGTCATACTTCACCTGAAGGTGTCTATGCCGTATTCACAGTTGGTGCAATCATATGCATTATCATCGCTATGGCTGGTGACACGTCTCAAGATTTAAAAACTGGATATCTTGTTGGCGCAACGCCGTATAAGCAACAGCTAGGTGAGCTCATTGGTGTATTAATGATGTCCCTTGTACTCGGCTGGGTCCTAACTTTATTTAACGACGCTTGGGAGTTTGGATCCACTGCATTACCAGCACCGCAAGCAACCTTAATTAAGATAATTGTTGAAGGTGTTATGCAGGGTAATTTACCATGGGCATTGATTTTTATTGGAATCGCTCTCGGTGCAATTTTTGAATTATTAAGATTACCAGTTTTACCAGTTGCAATTGGCTTGTACTTACCAATTCAATTAACCTCATCAATTTTCTTAGGTGGGTTGGTTAGAGGATTATTGGATAAAGAAGATGAACGAGTAGATACATTTGAACGTAAGATTAAGATCGATAATGGCATTCTTTTTTCATCAGGTTTAATTGCAGGAGAAGGAATCATTGGTGTTATTCTTGCTATTTTCTCAGTTCTGGGAGTTAACACTGGCTTGGGAATAAACTTAGGTAGCATTGGGACTTTTGTTTGTTACTCAGCAGTGGTATTTAGTCTTATGAAAGTTTCAGTATTTAAAAAGGTATATGAGGATTAATGGA
>DJWQ01000224.1 GCA_002441045.1 Firmicutes bacterium UBA6226
TACATCAATACCTTGGCTATGAGTCTGCGACGATAGCGCTCTTTTTTGCATCTGTTCTTTTATTAATTAGTAAATGCGATGTTGAAGATATCTTTATCGAAATTGAATGGGCAACCATTTTCTTCTTTGTCTCATTATTTATTCTTGTTGGTGCACTGGAAGAAGTTGGCGTTATGGAATACCTTGCGTCTAAGCTATTAGAAGTTACAGAAGGCAATATGATGTTCACCATGGTAGTGATTTTGTGGGTATCAGCAATTGCTTCCTCGGTATTAGACAATATTCCTTTTGTCGCAACGATGATACCATTAATCAAGAACTTCGGTGCGATGTCTGGACTTGATGTGACACCTCTATGGTGGGCGCTCGCATTAGGTGCATGTCTCGGTGGCAATGGTACACTTGTAGGCGCATCGGCTAATGTTATCGTTTCGGGTTTGATTGCTAGACATGGACAAAAATTAAGTTTTGGTTATTATTTAAAAATTGGTTTTCCTTTAATGATTGTTTCGATTGCAATATCAACAGTTTATCTGGTTGTCTTTATCATATAAGGGGGCGTCTATATGCGAAAATTGATGAATGCAGAATTGATGGAACACGATATTAAGCTGAGACAGATGGGTGCAGATGTTTATGTCATTAATTCAAAAATGTGCTTTGTTGTCTTTTTAATTGGCAATACTGAAATTGCTTATGTTTATAATGTGAACAAAAAAGGACGCTATTTTTTAGAGAGAATCAAACCGTATCCACTGGCTCTTAGAGAATTTGAAAGAGAAGAAGATGTAATTGAGATCATTGAAATTGATCTAGAACAGTTTAAAAATGCATCAAATAGCCATAATATAGAAACCTTTATTGAAATCAATCAAAACTTCAACTTATCTCTAAGAAAGTTTGAGGATTTATTCCTTTATTTTAACGTTCCAAAAGAAACTGCAGATGCGATAAAATCAAAACTTGAAGACATCGATCACATCATAGAAACTGCAAAGACATCATCCGATCGAATTTACTTTAAGAAAAATCCAGATAATTTGTAGGTAGATGTTCAACATGTAAAAACAGATTCAAATAGGGCGAAAATATAGACGGTTTTGTAATATTTGGTTGTAGATGTGGGCCTTCTGAATAATTGTGTCAGTTCATTAAAAATTCTATTAATAAAAAGTATGAGATTGTTAACACCGATTTTATTGTATTTCCAAACTCTATATGGTATTTTTAAGGCATATTGAAACGAGGAGTACATAGAATGACTTTAACAGAATTCAAAACGACAAGCCCTTACGATTTTTCGCCTGTCGATATCATATTGGAATGGTCAAATCGAGCTGTAGAACTTCATTATGGTGATCAAGAAAAAATACAGATTTCGAAAATACAAACCGTTGCCTCGGAAAGTGTAGATAAGATAGTTATCAGTGAGATAGATGGTAAAGACCAAACGATTAGAGAAATGTTGACAGAAGCAAGTCGTATTCTTAAGAAGAATGGCAGATTATTTATCGCCCTTGGAAAGACAGTGGGAATTAACCCTTTTTCAAGACTTAAAGCGAAACAAAAAAGCGAACAAGTTATGACGCATATTGAAAAGTATGTTCGCGAGCTTAATCTGTTGATAGATAAGAATTACATTCTTCAGGACGATCAAGTTTTACTTGAAGTGGTAAAGTTAGAAAGTGATTATATATTAAAGAAGGTTGTCATATAGCGGTGCTGTTGTGACTGCCTTTTTTTTATGTTAGAATCAAAATACAAAGTGAGGTGATCATGTGTTTATAGGATTAAACAAAATTATTTTTTTCTTCCTTATCTGTATGGCAATCAGTCTAGTAGCCTGTTCGCCTGATTCAGAAATAGTCAGCACACAAAATACAGATGATTACACACTTCGAATTTCCAATTCAATTTTTGGTGAGGAGACTCAAAACGTCTATATTACTTGTGCCGCTGCAGAGGGCTTATCGGCTTATTCTCTAACAAAAATATTATATGAACAACCTATTTTAGAAGAGGGGATAACGCTGGATTATAAATTGTACAATGATGTCGAGTCATTAAAAGAGGCGTTAGAAAATAAAGAACCTTCAATAGCTGTATTGCCTTTTACACTTGCTATAGAGACATTAATCACTCAAGATGATTATAAGCTGCTCGGTGTTGCCAAAGGTAACAACCATTTGCTTTTAGGCATTCAATCTTTATATGATGTACAAGGCAAATCCATTAAGGTCTATGATCCCTCGGGTTATCAAGGTGTTTATTCTTCTTCCATAAAAAGATTAACGCATGACCTAGCCTTAAAAGGATTGATATTAGATCGAGATTATACATTATCCTACATTGATACAATGGAAAATATGGTTCAAACGAGTGCAAATGATTTGTTGATGATTGAAGAAGTCTATCTTGATAATCCTAAGTTTGAGCAATACAATAACTATGTTACTCTTGATGAAGTAGAAGATTATCAGCTTGCTGTCATCGTACAAAGAGATGCTTATGAGGTTTATCCAGATTTAGTAGCTACTTTTAGCAATGCTTATTATCGTGCATGTATCTGGCTAAGCGCTAACCCAGAAAGAGCAGTTGCCTATGCGATGCAGATAGATACAACACAGACCACAATGCCAGTTCGTAGTATCTATTATTTTAATGCCGATAAAAGCATTAATCAAATCCTACAAATGATCGATTGGTTGGGCTACCGACAAAATGTTAAGGAGCGCATTTCAAACAGTGTTTACAAGACACAATAGCGATATTAGGAGGCAATATGGAACATCTATATAAGTGGCAGGAATTAGATGTACAAAAGGAGGCGACTTCAGAAACTTTTTTCTTAGATTTTGAGAAGGATATGGCTGAAAATGGTATAAGAACACGTGTTGAACCAATTTCTGGCGGTGGATACAGATTACTTGTGCCTTTAAAGGATTTCGAAGTCGCAAAAGCATATTATTTGGGTGAAGTAAAGGCAATCCTTTCTACTCATGAGTCACTCTATCACGTTTTTGAAGACGATCTTTCGTTTAAAAATAAAAAGCTTTATGACAACCCATATAAGGGATTATTTAAGTTTAATCGCTTTCGAAGCTATCTATATATTGCATTTGTTTTAGTTGTTATGTTAATCATTTTGAAGTTTGTTAAAATTCCGTGAATTTGATAAAAAAATGAATTATGACCTTTGACTTTTTAAGTATAAGTGTTAAACTATTGTCATGGGGATAGTTTATTTTTTTTGCTTTACAAAGTTAAATTATTAACAAACGGAGGGACAAAAATGACATTTGAAATGACAAATGAAGACCTCATGATGCGTGAACTGTTCAGAAAGTTTACAAAAAATGAGGTAGAACCAATCGCTGCGGAAATAGATGATTTAGAAAGATTCCCAGCAGAAACTGTTAAAAAAATGGCAAACCTCGGAATGATGGGTATCCCATTTCCGAGAAACTACGGCGGCGCAGGTGGTACTTACTGGCAGTACATCAACCTTGTAGAGGAGCTTGCTGTAGCATGTGGCACAACATCAGTCGTTTTATCGGCACACACTTCACTTTGTGCCGCGCCTATCTATGAATTTGGTACAGAAGAACAAAAACAAAAATTCCTAGTTCCACTTGCTAAAGGTGAAAAAATCGGCGCATTCGGCCTTACTGAGCCAAATGCTGGAACAGATGCTTCTGGTCAACAAACAACGGCTGTACTTGATGGTGATCATTACATCCTTAACGGAAGTAAAATCTTTATCACAAATGCTGGCTATGCAGATATCTATATCGTTATCGCAATGACTGATCGCTCTGCTGGTTTAAAAGGCATTACTGCATTTATCGTTGAGTCTGGCACGCCAGGATTTACGATCGGTAAAAAAGAAGCAAAAATGGGTATTAGAGGTTCTAGTACTTGTGAGCTTATTTTTGAAGATTGTAGAGTTCCAGTAGAAAACATGCTAGGCAGTGAAGGGAAAGGCTTTAAAATCGCTATGATGACACTTGATGGTGGTCGTATCGGTATTGCAGCTCAAGCACTTGGAATTGCTCAAGGTGCTTACAACGAAACTGTAAAATATGTAAAAGAAAGAAAACAATTTGGCAGATCTATTGCTGCCTTCCAAAATACACAATTTGAAATTGCAAACATGAAAACCAAAATCGAAGCAGCAAGATTTTTGGTTTACAGTGCTGCGTACAAAAAAGAGAAAAAGATGAATTATTCTCAAGATGCAGCAATGGCGAAGCTATATGCTTCAGAAGTTGCAATGGAAGTTACGACTAAAGCGGTTCAACTTCACGGTGGTTACGGATATACCCGTGAGTACCCAGTTGAAAGAATGATGAGAGACGCGAAAATCACTGAGATTTATGAAGGTACAAGTGAAGTTCAAAGAATGGTTATCTCAGCAGCTGAATTGAAATAGTCTGTGTAAATGGAGGGAAAACGATGAAAATTGTTGTATGTATAAAACAAGTACCAGATACGAACGAAGTACGTCTTGATCCAAAGACGGGTACATTGATTCGTGATGGCGTACCAAGTATCATTAATCCAGATGATAAAGCTGGATTAGAAGCGGCGTTAAGATTAAAAGATCAATACGGTGCACATGTAACCGTTATTACAATGGGACCACCACAAGCTAAAATTGCACTTCAAGAAGCTTATGCCATGGGTGCGGATCGTGTGATCTTATTAACAGATAGAGTATTTGCAGGCGCAGACACGTTGGCGACTTCGACAACAATTGCAGCTGCACTTAAAAAAATAGATTTTGATTTAGTAATTACAGGTAGACAAGCAATTGACGGTGATACAGCGCAAGTTGGTCCACAAATTGCGGAACACTTAGCTTTACCACAAATTTCATATGTATCAGCATTTGAGCACCATGGTGATCATGCTATCGTAAAAAGAAGCTTTGAAGATGGTTTCCAAAAGATTAAAGTAGCTTATCCATGCTTAATTACTGCTTTAGCTGAACTGAACGAAGCGAGATATATGTCTATTAAAGGCTTAATCGATGCTCACAGAACGCTTGAGATTGAGACTTGGGGCTTTGCAGAAATTGATGCTCCAGTTGAAAAAATGGGTCTTAAGGGTTCGCCTACTAAGGTTAAAAAATCGTTTACTAAGGGCGCAAAATCAGCAGGAAAAGTCGTTGAAGGTACGCCAAAAGAATTGGCGATTGCTATCGTTGACAAGTTACAAGAAAAATTCATAATCTAGGAGGCCATATAATGAATATCAATGATTATAAAGGTGTGCTCGTATACGTTGAGCAACGCTTTGGTGAAGTTCAAAACGTCTCTCTAGAGCTATTGGGCAAAGGGAGAAAAATTGCTGACGAGTTAGGCGTTCACGTTGTGGCGGCTCTTGTCGGAAAAAATGTAGAAAAACACAGTAAATTACTCGTTGAGTTTGGTGCAGATAAAGTGTTGGTAATGGAAAATGATGCTTTTGAGCTTTACTCAACAGAACCATACACACAAGCTCTTGTACAAGCGATTCGTTCAGAAATGCCTGAAATCGTATTATTTGGTGCCACTTCTATTGGTCGTGACTTAGCACCAAGAGTATCTGCAAGACTTGAAACAGGCTTAACTGCCGACTGTACATCACTTGAAGTATCAGAAGATAGAATGCTTCTTATGACGCGTCCTGCTTTTGGTGGTAACATCATGGCCACAATTGTAAGCCCCGATCATAGACCACAAATGTCAACAGTTAGACCAGGTGTTATGACAAAAATGGAAAGAGCAGTTGGCAGAGCAGGTGAAATCGTAAATTTCCCAGTTCAAATCGAGAAAAATGCTCAGTTTGTAGAAATTTTATCCTTTGAAAAAGAAACTGAAGAAAAGCAAGACATTCAAGAAGCGACTGTCCTTGTATCAGGCGGACGTGGTGTTGGTTCTGCAGAACACTTTACATTACTTCACGATTTAGCTGAAGAGTTAAATGGACTTGTTTCTGCTTCTAGAGCAGCTGTAGATAGCGGCTGGATGGATCATGACAGACAAGTTGGTCAAACGGGTAAAACAGTTCGACCAAACCTTTATATTGCATGTGGTATCTCAGGCGCAATTCAACACGTTGCAGGTATGGAAGAAGCTGAACTCATCATCGCAGTTAACAAAGACAAAGGTGCTAAAATTTTCGAAGTGGCTGATCTTGGTGTGGTTGGCGATGTTCATAAGGTATTACCATTTGTGATTGAAGAAATTAAAAAGATCAATCAAGCAAAAAAAATTGAAAATTAATGTTAATTCTTACCGATTTCTAATCTGAGACTAACGCGTTTTATAAGTATGTCAATTATGATGTATATAGATAAACGGACGAAGGTCTTAAATAGATGGAGGTAAATATGATATTTGCATTAATCGTAATGGCGATTATCGCCAAGGTGTTACACGGCAAGGGTTATAGTTTTGAAAGAATGCTACCCTATTTGCTTATAGGTGGTATTGCAGCTTATATTTTACCAGTAGGTA
>DJWQ01000248.1 GCA_002441045.1 Firmicutes bacterium UBA6226
ATGGCATTGAAAAAAATGCACTAAAACATCTTGGTGTTTACTCAGATGAAACTTTAATGGTCAAATTTTTTTAAAAGGAGGGTTTATGAAAAAGAGCATGCTAGTTTTGTTGGGAGGGCTGGTTCTTATTGCTTCATTTGTTTTAGTAGGGCAAATCGCTTTTCAATTACCAAATGATTATATAAGACCACTACCGCTAACAGAGACTGAAGCAAATGTTTTGGACTTAGTGGCATTTGATAACATTATTCAAATTTTTGATGTTAACAAAAGCAAAAATCTAAATATGAGTACAAATCTAATGGCATATGTTTACGAAGATGGTGAACTCATCCATAATGAAGTTTTGTTATCTTATTCGGGAACTGAAGAAGAAAATAGTAGTTTGGTGTTGGATATACATAATATAGACGATAGCATGCAGCTCCGAATGAATATAAAAGAAGTCGTAGCTGGTAGTCAAATGAAAACGAAACCTGTAATTGATCTGTCGTATATTGATGGTGAGATTAAAGCTTGGGCATATGATTTTATAACAGAACCGATAGATTTGACAGAAAAAGACCAAGCGACAATTGGGTGCTATATTTTTAGTGAAGATGGTAGCTTACGAACGTTATCTGTAGAAGAATTTGATCGGGACCCTGATTATATAAAATCATATGACAATGTTGTATTATTTAAACTTGGCTATGCTGCAGTAAATTAAAATTCATAATATGAGTATTTTAAACACTTTCATATAATAGGTAGGAGGTGAATGTTTGAGATTGACTTTATCATTTTTCAAAACAAAAAAGAATGTTTATATCTTCTTTTTTCTTTTAGTTATGATTATTTTAGCTCTAATCTACTTTCAAGAAAAAAAGATAAATCTCGTGCTAAAACAGGATGAAATTGTCACGATCAATACAGCTCCGAATTACAATGAAGTTGAATTTCTTTCAAGTAATTCTGAAGTGGAAAAGTTGATAGACTACCTAAATGCGCTTGAATATAAGCGTGTTTTAATGAACAATAGTAAAGGGTGGCAAATAAACATAAAAAGTAGTTCGTATTCTATTACGATACAATCTCCTTATATTCAAATAAACGGTTTTTGGTATAAAAGCGAGGGTTTAACTCTAGATGAAATTTCAAAATTTTATATGAGTCAAGATTAATCTGTTGGATAGTCAATCTCATTTAAGGGTATGAATGAACTACTCACTCTTAGTAAAAGGAGAATGCTTATGTCAATTGGATCGATATATATAAACTTACCAATTAAAAACGTTGATAAAACCAGACAATTTTGGACAGCTTTGGGATTTTCAATAAATGAGCAATTTAGCGATGAAAAGGCAGTCTGTGTCGAGCTTAAAAAGGATCTCATTTATGCAATGATGCTTTCGGAGCCTTTTTTTAAAACCTTTACACATAAACCAATTGCAGATGGTGGCTCAACCCAAGTGCTATTAGCAATACAGGTAGACAGTAAGGAAAGAGTAGACGAGATATTAAGTATCGCACTCTCATTAGGGGCTATAAGATATTTAGATCCGATAGAGGAGAGTTGGATGTACTATGACAGATTTCAGGATCTCGATGGTCATCAGTGGGAAGTGATGTATGCAGATATGTCTCAATTTCCACAAGAGCAGGGCTAGGTTTGAAGCCATGCAAGTAAGCCATTCAAAACTAGATTTTATTCAAAATGTCTAAATCAAGTATAGTACGAATCTAACAACTATAATCATAAACAAATCAACACCTAAACTCAGCTTTCAAGATGGAAGCTGAGTTTTATGCTTTAATGAGACTTTAATATTCGATTTAGTAACTAAATGATATAATAATCTAAAAAGCAATTCGTTTGAATATTTTGAATACATAATTTTCGGCAATAATTTAAGGAGGTACAAAGTGTCATGAACCTGAGAAGGGTTGTTATCCAAACGAAAAGGCTATTATTGGTACCTATTTCTGAAACCGATATTTCAGATGTTTTTCATCATTTTACGACGAATGTTTCTACGTATATGTATCCAGTGCCAACCGGTGAAATCGAAGATACAAAGGAGTTCGTTACAACAGCAGTCAATAAACTGGATGCAAAAAAAGATTTGCAAATGGTCATTAAAGATAAAAACGATGATGCTTTTTTGGGCTGTTGTGGTCTCCATGGCATCAACTCACTTCATCCTGAACTTGGTATCTGGTTGAAAATGGATGCACATGGGTTAGGACTTGGTAAGGAAGCTATCGAAGGTCTGGTCAGTTGGGGTCGTGAGAATTTGGTGTACGATTTCTTTAAGTACCCTGTAGACAGAAGAAATATCTCAAGCCGAAAAATTCCAGAATCCTATCATGCAACGGTTGTAAAGGAGTACGTTATCACCAATCAAGCCGGAAAGCCACTAGATATAATGGAATTTTGGTTTAAGTAAGTATATAGCGGTTAAGTTGACTTAAAATAAGGATGAAAATGAATAATAAACTTGATTTCATATTTAGGCGTCGCAGTATTCGAAAATTTAAAGATCAAAGTATTTCGAATTCGATAATTATAGATTTACTCGAAGCTGCTACTGCTGCACCGACTGCAGCCAATTCTGAACCTTGGGAGTTTATCGTAATTAATGATCATAAATTACTTAATTCAATTCGTGAGCAATTTGTGTTCGCAAAATACAATTCACCTCTTGCTATAGTCGTATGTGGCAATCTAAAACTTGCATTTAAAGGTCCTGGAAAAGATATGTGGATTCAGGATTGTTCTACTGTGTCTATTTTAATACCTATGATAATGAAAGGAAACATAGAACTAAAGATCAACCCAAAAGGGGGCATTATTAATGAAAAAGGTAACTGTAATCATAATTATGATAGCGGTCATTTTTGTTGCATCTTCTTGTAAACCCGATGATATCAATAGTAACCTAAGCTCAGTTGATGGCGCACAATTGTCAACCTTGGAAGAGGATTCTACCACTGAAACTGATGCAACTACTGGAGCTGAATCAAATAGAATGGTAATGCCTTCAGCTGAAGAGATGGATACTTTTTTAAAGGGTGAGGTAGATGCAAGTATAAAGATGACTTTTTATCCATCTGATCCACATTTTAGTGATGGTTTAAGTTCCTCTGAAACACGAAAGTCTACAATAGGTTATATATTGGATAATCAATACTATATTGCAACTGTCAGTATCACAAACAAAAAGGGTGAGTTATACATATCAGACTTAAAAACAGAAATCAGTCATTCTGACATTCAATATCTTATAAATCAATTTTCAGAGATTTACTTAGAACAAGGCGCTAGAAAGCTATTAGATTTTGGTCCATCTATAGAAGAAGTTGATTTAACAAGAGTAGACTTTGATGGCTTGAAAATCAGTGAACAGGGTGTCTTGAGTTACTCTTTATATTTTGAATCTGAATTTAAACTGGCATCCAACTATGAACCCTCGATTGCAGGCAACATACAGCCGATTCAAGATCGTGAAGG
Organism: Firmicutes bacterium UBA6226; assembly: GCA_002441045.1. Next base: position 3,494 of record DJWQ01000248.1, read on the forward strand.
CTGGTATCGCCAAGTTGGATTCGCAGTCATGCAAGTAGAAAAAGACAATTATACTATAGAAAGCATAGGCACTTCACCATGATTAGATTAGAAACGGAAAGGCTAATTATTAGAGATCATATATACGAGGATTTAGAAGGACTTCACCAACTGCTATCAAGCGAAGAAAACACTTTTTTTATTGCAGATTTGAGAACACACTCCATGGATGAATCCCGTGAAAATTTGTTCGAGGCTATGAAACACGCAAAGCTCGATCACCGAACTAAGGTTTTCTTAGCGATTGAGGAAAAGGGAACTGGTAATTATGTCGGTGATATTGGCTACACGATTTCTGAACAAGCCAATGAAGGTGCTATTGCAGAAATGGGCTATTTCATTTTAAGGGATTTTTGGGGAAAAGGGTATGTGACAGAAGCTGCAAAAGCCGTTATAGATTTTGCCTTTGCAAAAGGTGGTATCATAAAAATGGAAACAGGCTGTAATAAGGCAAATGTTGCCTCTGAAAATATAATGATTAAACTGGGAATGGTTAAAGAAGCCCATCTCGTGATGCACAGTGTCATTGATGGTATTTTGTATGACCGAGTTTGTTATCGACTATTAAAGAGCGAGTGGGAAGAATTAAAGGTCAGATCATATTGAATTTAAGTCGTATGGAATTAAAATAATGACTTGACAAAAGTGTCTAACGTCATTAGACTAAAAATGTCTAATGGTGTTAGACACTTTTGTTTTAGAGTAGAATTGATTCTTTACAAGAAGTTTTCAACTGTATTGAAAAAGGTATTTCAAATGATTTTATATATGGCTAATTCAAGCGACAGAAGGAGGAGCAAATGGAAAAGCATAAATTAGGAGAAATGGAAGAGCGTCTAGCAGAGTTGATATGGGATCATGCACCCCTTACGACTAAAACGCTAATCGCACTTTGCACAGATGCTTTTGACTGGAAACGGACGACGACCTATACCATGTTAAAAAGACTCTGCGATAGAGAGCTGTTCTTACAAGCTGACGGACAGATCACGGTTTTACTTTCAAGAGAAGCATTTAAGTCGGAACAGGGAATGGCATTTGTTAAAGAAAATTTTAATGATTCGCTACCGAGCTTTATCGCTGCCTTCTCGAGAAAGAAAAAACTCAGTCGTGAAGAAATAGAGGCCATACAGCAACTGATAGATGCTCATCAGGAGGTCGATGAATGAAAACGACATTGGATCTAATTATAGAGCTCAGTTTAACCGGTAGTATGACGATCCTTATCATACTATTAGTGCGAGCTTTTGCGATTAAGCTTCCTAAGAAATTTAGCTATCTACTTTGGTCTGTTGCTTTGTTTAGACTGCTGGTGCCATTCTCGGTTATGTCTAGGTGGTCCTTACTTGGTGGATTGGGTTGGTCAACGAAGCGTATGGCGGAGTCA
>DJWQ01000012.1 GCA_002441045.1 Firmicutes bacterium UBA6226
CCACTGAACGCCAAATGCTTTGGCGTCTTTGAACACAAATGTGTGCAAAAACACGTCAAACTGTTAAGGGGCTTTGATGATACGTTTAACATCCCACAGTCCAGACACACAGAGGTAAAACTCACGGATATTGAAAGCGTTTCAAACCTTGAGGTGATTGCGTATTCTGAAGAGTCTGGTGTCGGCTTGATCGTATCGAAGGATGGGCGAGAAGTGTACGCCACTGGTCACTCTGAGTACGATGCGGAAACACTTGGACTTGAATACTTTAGAGACTTAGATAAGGGACTGCCGATTACGGCACCGAAGTACTACTTTGTAGACAATCAGCCTGCGAAAGGGGTTAGCGTTTCATGGCGTTCACATGCGCATCTGCTGTTTTCCAATTGGCTGAACTATTATGTGTATCAGGAAACACCGTTTGAGATTCAGAATGAATTGAGTCGATAAATTAAAAAGAGAGCGACCACAACTCTCTCAAGAAGACCGATATTAGGCACACCAAATGGTGGACCTGCGGTGTTTCCTGTGAGAATTGAGGTCGCTTTTATTTTTAATAATGCTCATTGACAAATGTCAAAAGGTAATATATACTCCTTATAAACTACAATAAGAAACAATAAGAAACAATAAGGAGTTATAAGAAACTATGAAACGTTTAAACGATTACAAAGTACCCATCGTACACCTAGATACGAGCTATGAAATTCACGGAACCGATGCGTTATTGGATGTCATCGCAACCGTTCAGTATTATGAAAAGTGCAATCGAATTATCGTACACCGTGAGAGTCTTGGTGAGGCATTTTTCGACTTAAAGACTAAAATAGCAGGTGAAATACTGCAGAAACTGATGAACTATAACATGAAGATCGCTATAGTGGGCGATTTCAGCGAAGTACAAAGCAATACGCTTAAGGATTTTATCTACGAATGCAACAAGGGAAAGGCTGTTTTCTTTAAAGCGACAATTGAAGAGGGTGCAACTGCTCTAGAAATGGTATAATAAGATATCATCTAACAGGAGAAAATTATGTCAATTTATTATACAGTGGATCAGGTGGCTGAATTACTAAACCTACACCCCAAAACCTTACAGCGATATATCAGAGAAGGCAAACTAAAGGCGACCAAGCTAGGGAAAAGCTATCGTATAACTGGACATGATCTAAGTGTGTTCACTGAAGGAACCAGCTTTGACAGCGGCATTGATAGAAATAATGATAGAAACAGTCATAAAAGTAGTCATAAAAGTAGTGATAGAAGAAGTGATAGAGGAAGTGATGAAATTGTTGATCATGGAAAAGATGCGACACTTCAAAGCGATTCCTTTAGAAGCAAGCCTATAGATCATGAAGAAAATCGATACCCATACCAGACCTCAAAAAGAAAACCGGTCATGCTTTCATCTGTAGTGGATATTCCAGTGCTGTCAAGAGATGAAAGCATCCGTATCGCCAATATGATGACCGCACTCTTAAACACAAATACCAAAAGAGAAACCCCAGCTTCCTTAACCGCACAGTTTTTAGAATCCGAAGGGGTATTAAGGTTAATGATTTGGGGCGATTTGGATTTAACAGAAGGTTTACTGGGTCACTTAAAACAATTACTGGACCATTAGCAAATTTCAAACAATTCTCTAACGCGATTATAACCTTTTAGGCATATAATCATTTTTAAAAAGGGGGCGTGTGTTATGAAAACTCTTATCGTCTATTATTCAAAGACCGGAACGACGCGACAGATTGCAGAAGCTATGGGGGCAGAACTTGATAATGCAGAAGTAAAAGCGATTGACGACGCTATCAGATTTGACGATTATGACAAGGTGATCGTCGGTGGTCCAATCAATGGTATGAACTGGAACGAATCAGTAAAAACATTTGTAAAAACAAATCAATCAGAGCTTGAGAAAAAGAAAGTGGCTTTCTACGCAGTGTCTTACATGGTGGACGCATGCCGAGATGGCTGGAACAAAAAAATCCATCAATTTTCAGACGGTATGATGAAAGTCGATGCCAACACCGTATTTTCAGGACGAGTAGACAAAGAAATGCCAGGCTTTGCTAGATTGATCTTTGGACTAGAAAAGGGGATGCCGATCGATCGCGTTGACCTAAATCAAGTCAAACAGTTCGCAGAGCAAGTAAAAAACATCTAAAAGATGCCAACTCATAAACAGAACCTATTTCATCCTACCCATAAATCCGATATGATTTAGAGGTAGGAATTTTTTTTAGCCACAAACTCATTTTTTTAAAATATTTTTGGACACTTTGGGAGACTCATCCGTTATATAGATGTAACACATAAGCACAGAGTAGTGCATGAGGTGCATGATGAAGATTTATCAGATATATGAAACCTACCAAGAACAACTGATTCGATATGCCTTTTCCTTAAGCCGGCAATGGGAAGATGCGGAAGATCTCGCACAACAAGCGTACATCAAAGCGCTTGAGCAGTATGAGATGTTCGAACAGATGCATCCGATGCAGATTAGAGGCTGGCTATATACCACAGTCAAACGCCTTTACATCGATCAATATCGGAAGCAGAAAAGATTGGTACACCTAGCTGAAGATTATGAAATGGGCTATGAAGCCTTTATAGAAGATCATCTGGTAACCTCGGACCTGTTGATGCAGCTGCCTGAAAATCTCAGAACCGTTGTGGCGCTTAGATACATAAGTGGCTATAACAGTACTGAAATCGGAGAACAGCTTTCGATGAAACCGTCCACGGTTCGTTCTAGGCTCAGTCAAGCGATTGAATACCTAAGAACGGCACTAGAGGATCGATAGTGAAAGGAGTTAAATATGAAAATGGATACGATATATAACGGATTATGGTGTGGTGATCCCAATGGTAGAATCGTTTACCGACCAGAACCTAAAGAAGATCAAAAAGAAAAAATTGAAAAATGGTGTAAGTAAAACGATTAAAAGGAGGACTTTATGAAAAAGTATATGAACATTGGCATGCTGGATCTTAGAAAAGCGACAAAAGAAGAACTTAAAAATATTTCAAAGATAGAGAATATCGGAACCGTGGTGATCACAGAAGAACAACTTGGTGATATGGATCAAATCAAGCAGAAAAATGTCGGTGCACTATTACAAGTACCTGAGAATGTGGATTTGGTAACGCATAATGGGATGCACACACTTTCAAAGGTCATACTTGAAGGTCTAGAAAACCCAATGTTGTTGGTCATCAACGGCAAGCTTAAAGTTGAGCCAATTAACTCACCAGAATCCATGAAAATGCTTTATAAAGTCGTCATCAATGGCAGAATGATTATCAGTGAAACCGATTTTGCAGCAATGGCAGGTCGTGTCACGGTAAATGGTGACACTGTTCTTTATAGAAACGATGAAGTCTATGTAGAAGGTGCTTTTTCAGTCGTAGATGAACAATTATACGGTGTTCAACCAGGAACCAAGCTGTTAACCGACAACTTAAAGGTACTCGAGCCATTTGATGAAGCTTTATTTAATGAGACCTTTGACAGCGTTAGAATTCTCAGAAGCTTGATTGTTAGCAAAAACAATATTAGATCAGTCGCAAGAAAAATCAGTAACTACCTTGAAATTGAAAAGGTCATCGTAGAAGAGGGCTATGCATATTTCGACAAGCTCACGATCGATGAATCAAACTACCAATCTCTTGGAAGTGATCGACTTCATATTAAAGGAAAGCTTGTCATTGATCTACCAGTTGAAAAGATCAAACCATATGTGAATAAAATCATCTGTAAATCGGTTGAAGTCACAGAGGCAGAATTAGACGCCCTTAAAGAAATCATCGAAAAAGCAGAGCATATCAGCGTGATTGATCCCAATATGACCAAAAATTTTGCCATAATGACCATCAATAAAGCCTACCTCGAAGATTCTGAAGGTGTAAAAATTAAAAACAACGGCGTTCTAACGTTTGATTCATCGGTCACAAAAGAACTTGTTGAAACCAAGATTATTAAAATCGAGAATTACGGCGTATTGGGCTTCCAAAAGGAAATCCAAAATGCGATTATGCAGAAGTTATCAAAAAACTATGGCGTGATCAATTTACAGGATGGTGATGCTGAATCCAGTGATGCAAACCTAACTGATCTAGATGACGAAAGCAATCAAACCATCTCTAACTTAGGTAGCTATGAACTTTAGCATATAAACGCTACATCCTACTTCTTTAAAAAGTCGTTGATCCTCCCTTTAAAGTGGTATAATACTATTTAGGAGAATGGCTTCACTAATTAGTGAGCTTAAAGGGAGGTAAAAATGACTAGAATGCCTGTAATATTTGCTGGACACGGCAATCCAATGAATGCAATTGAAGATAACGCGTTCACTCAGAAATGGGAAGAACTCGGTAAAAAAATTCCTAAGCCAGTTGTGATACTGGCTATTTCTGCGCACTGGTATACTGAAGGGACTAAGACCTCGGATACTGTAGAGCCAAAACAAATTTATGATATGTACGGATTTCCTAAAGCGCTGTACGAACTGAAATACCCAGTCAAAGGCTCAAAAGCATTTGCTGAACAATTGGTGGGTCTTTTAGGGGATGACGTGACCATCGATAATCGATGGGGCATCGATCACGGCACATGGGCCGTGCTTTGCAAGATGTTTCCAGAGGCGGATATTCCAGTGGTTCAACTGAGCGTTAACCTTCGTGCACCTGCACAGAAGCACTTTGAAATTGGACAAAAATTAAAAGCATTAAGAGATCAAGGCATTCTTATATTTGCTAGTGGCAATGTGGTTCATAACCTTTCACTGGTGAACTGGAACATGGCTGATGGCTATCCATGGGCACAAGAGTTTGATGACTATATTAAAAATAGAATTTTGGCGCACGATTTTGATGGCTGTGTGAATTTTGAACGCGCTGGCGCATGTGCAGAAAAAGCATTTTATACGCCAGATCATTATTATCCATTATTATATGCACTTGGTGCAGTTGATACAAAGGATACAATAGAAGTTTATAACGACAAATGTCTAATGGGCGCTATGTCTATGACGGGGTATTACTTTTATTAGAGTCTAAGTAATCTTGTATTTAAGCAGAATAATTTTATGAACCAAAATAATTTTATGAACCAAAATAATTTTATGAACCAAAATAAGATAAGGATCATAGTCAAAATAATATAAGAATCAGAGTCATATATTGATAAATACAAGACCTCGTTCGAGTGTATCTTCATTAAATTTGGATTTGAAAAATCATAAGGTTAATTTCTAAGAAAATTTTAATCGCAAGTGATAATTCGGTAGTTGCTACCGAAATTGATTGAAATTCCAACAAACGCAACCGTTGGTTGACAAATTTCAAAGCGTGATTGGTGGCTTGCCACTGCTTCGGATGTTAGAATTTGACCATAAACCAAAACCACTTTGTAGGATCAAAACACTACACAGTGGCAAAATGAGAAAGGATGGTCGTTATGATTCTAGCGGACAAAATCATACAATTAAGAAAACAGTTTGGATGGTCACAAGAAAATTTAGCAGACGCATTAAACGTATCGAGACAATCGGTTTCAAAATGGGAAAGTGGCAATAGCATTCCCGATTTAACTAAGATTCTAAAGATGGCTGAAATTTTTGGCGTTTCTACAGATTACTTATTAAAAGATGAAATTGAAAAACCAGATGCTACTGGTACAGATGAAAATGAAGGTTTAGTCAAACTATCTTTAGAAGAAGCGAATCATTATGTGTCTGAAAAAGAAAAAAGCATCAAGATGGTAGCAAGAGGCGTACT
>DJWQ01000226.1 GCA_002441045.1 Firmicutes bacterium UBA6226
TCCATTATCTTTAGGGGCGTTAAAATTGAAAAAGGCTGTATCGTGAGAAACAGCATCATCATGCAAAAGACCCATATCGATGAAAATGTTCATCTCAACTATACTATTTTAGATAAGAGAACAACCATCAATCAAGGTGTTACTTTGATTGGCGATCCTTCCCTTCCTTATATTGGTGGTAAAAAAGCGGTGATCTCTAAGGAGGGCAATCTATGACAAATGTGGTATTTGTCGCTTCTGAAGCGGCGCCATTTGCTAAAACAGGAGGCCTTGCAGATGTGGCAGGGTCTCTTCCTAAGGCATTAATCAAAGAAGGTGTAAATGTAAAGGTCTATATGCCACTTCACATCAAAATTGCACCCTCATATCGCGATCAATTGACCTTTATCGGTTATACAACTGTCAATATGGGTTGGAGAACGCAATACGTTGGACTCTTGACACTTAATTATGACGGTGTAGATTTTTATTTTATCGATAACGAGTTTTACTTTAAACGACATGCCCTTTATGGTGATGGCGATGACGCTGAAAGATATATCTTCTTTAGCAAAGCTGTTTTAGCGGCCTTAAAGATGACCGATGTAAAACCGGACATCATCCATACCAATGACTGGCACACCGCTTCGATAAATGTTTTATTAGATTTTTACTCAAAACACGATGACTTCTACAAAGGTATTAAAACCGTTTTCACCATCCATAATTTAAGATATCAAGGTGTTTTCGACCCGTATATAATGGGGGATTTACTTAATCTTCCAAATGACTACTATAATGAAGAAGGACTAAAGTTTTACGATAACATCAACATTTTAAAGGCTGGTATCGTATATAGCGATCACATTACAACCGTATCGAAAAGCTACGCACATGAGATCACTTACCCTTACTTTGGTGAAAACTTAGATGGTGTTATCAATAAATACAAGGATAAGCTAACGGGGATCGTCAATGGTATCGATTATGACGTTTATTCGCCTTTAACCGACGCCAATATACCAGTCAATTTTGAATTCAAAACGGTTTCAAATAAAAAAGAAATCAAAAAACACGTACAAGCTAAATTTGGACTCCCTATTGATGGCGATATTCCTATGATTTCAATGGTAACGCGTTTAGCAGATATGAAGGGACTTGACCTGGTCGAACACATATTGGCGGAACTGCTTGAACTTGACATTCAACTTGTCATCCTCGGCACTGGTGAGCATCATTTTGAGAATTTATTTAGATACTATCAGTACAGATTTCCTCATAAGTTATCCGCGAGAATTTATTTTGATCAATATGAATCTCATGCCATCTATGCTGGTTCAGATTTATTTTTAATGCCATCGCTATTTGAACCTTGTGGCTTAAGTCAGCTCATTGCCCTAAGATATGGTACAATCCCTATCGTCAGACAGATTGGTGGTTTAAAGGACACTGTAACACCTTATAACAAATTTACAGGTGAAGGCAATGGATTTGGATTTATGAACTACAACGCACATGAACTCTTGTTTACAATCAAGGATGCTCTCGATTACTATCACAAACCAGATGTATGGCTCAATCTTATGGAGCAAGCTATGGCTGCAGATAATAGTTGGGAAAAATCCTCGAAGGAATATATTAAGGTGTATGAAACGGTATTAGGTAGAGAAATATAAGAGGTGACCTATGAAATTAACTGTCAACGCATTTAAAGAAGATTATATCGCTGCGATTAAAGCAACCACTGCTAGACAAATCGAAGATACGACCCCACTTGAACGATATAACGCACTTGGAGAGCTTCTCAAGGACTACATTGGCCCACTTTGGGCAAGTACAAACAAAACCTACAGAGAAACAGGCTCGAAGCAAGTTTATTATTTTTCGATGGAATTTTTAACAGGTAAATTCCTTGCGAACAATCTCAATTATCTCAGCATCTTGGAAGTTGCAGAAAAAGGGCTTGAGGAACTCGGTATTAAACTTGATGATTTGGTCGATGTGGAAGTGGATCAAGGATTAGGCAATGGTGGTCTTGGAAGACTTGCTGCATGTTTCTTAGATGCGATGAGCTCTACCTCCATACCAGGACACGGTTGTGGTATACGCTATAAAAATGGTCTGTTTGAACAAAGAATTATCGATGGGTATCAGGTTGAATTTCCCGATCGTTGGCTGGTTAATAACAATGTTTGGGAATACAAACGCCCTAACAAAGCCGTAATTGTAAAGTACAATGGTCGTGTTGAAACCTATATGGATGAGGATGTGCTCAAATTCAGGCACGTGGACTACGACGCAGTTAGAGCAGTGCCATATGATACGCCTATCTTAGGATTTGAAAATAACACCATTAACACCTTGAGACTATGGTCTGCAGAAGAAATTGATGATATTTTTGATTTTGAAAACTTTTCAAAGGGCAATTATTTAAGTGCTTTTGAGAAAAAACACTCTGTGGAAATCATTACACAAATTCTCTATCCAAACGACGCCTATGAAGAAGGCAAGCTTTTAAGGTTAAAACAAGAATACTTCTTCGTATCCGCTGGTATTCAAAGTATCTTTACCACTTTTAAAAAGATGAATCTACCCGTAGAGAAATTTAGTGATCACATTGCGATTCACATCAATGATACGCATCCTGCACTTGCCATTCCAGAATTGATGCGAATCCTCCTCGATGAGGAAAACTTGGATTGGGATACTGCTTGGAAAATCACTACCTCATGTATTTCCTATACCAACCACACCATTATGTCTGAAGCACTTGAAAAATGGCCACACTTTATGTTGCG
>DJWQ01000085.1 GCA_002441045.1 Firmicutes bacterium UBA6226
ACGTGTTTTGAGTTGAATTGATAGCTATCAATACCGCTATTTCAACCCCTATTGTTATTGGGAACATATCCACGCTCGTAGATGGAAACATGTCCAACATCGGCTTTCGTTTGTGGGAATATATCCAGTTATTTTCAATCTCTGGACAACAATCTCGGTAAAGAAAATGTATTGATTTTATCCACATTATTAAATTCTTTTCCACAGATTGAAATGCTCCTATTTGCTGATTCTGGTTTCGTATATTTTAAGCTGATTAGTATCTTTTTTGCTTATTAGCAGAAATCAACAACTAATACTAAAATCAGCTAAAAGCAAAGACGGTTCACCATGTATGGTGCAACCGTCTTTTATACATTTCTATCTGCAACTATGACCATACCGCCCACTGCAATCGGCAAATAATAGGTGATGATTCGCCAAAGCAGAAGTGTTGTGACGATGAGATTTGCAGGAAAAAACAGCTGAAAGACAACATAGAAGCTACCTTCAGCGCCAAGAGCAGCTCCAGGAAGTGGAATAAAAGCTGTCACCATCGCCACGAATGCAGAGGCGCCAATAACGTATAACAAAGAGTTAAATGTGAGTTGAAACCCATAGCCAATAGTGATCGGAATCATGAAGAACAAGGTCAATTGAATAAACGAAATCAAAAGCGCTACGAACAAAGCATATTTTTCCTTTTTTATCGCCTTCATATGATCATGAAACTCGTTGATGTGTTTTAACATTATGACGGATTTGTGCGTGATGCATTTATACTTGAAGTGCTTCCTTAGTAAACGCGCAAGAATGATAACCCATTTTTTGATGTACTTGGGGCGATATGCACTCGCCAAAAGCAAGAGTATTACCGTAAAGTTGACCACAAATCCGATAATGCCAAGGTAAAGAAAGTTTGAGATCTGTTCTTTAAAAAAGCTTGCTTCAAAGATTAGTACAGCAAATCCATATACGACTAAAGCCGCTTGATAGGTGATAAATTTTTTAGTCAGCACAGACGCCCCTTTACCGAGTGCCACTTTATTCTTATGAAGCAGATAAAGTTGTGCAGGCTGTCCTCCTGACGCAAAAGGTGTGATACCGTTAAAGAATTGACCTGCAAGCGTTATGCTGAGCGCACGTTTGAAGCTAATGGCACGATTCAACAAAAGCATGAGAATCGATGCTTCTGAAATCCAATACGCTATGATAAGCAATAAGCTTAGTCCTAAAAATTGCGGCTTGATGATTACAAGTGCCCTAGCGATGTCAATTAATTGACCAGATACATATAAGATTATCAGCATAGCACCAAGAACAAGCCAAGGAAATACAAGCTTAATTGTATACTTTGGGTTTTTTTTCATAATGCAAGTGCCCTTCCAACTCAAACATCTGTTCATAATAGTCTTCCCACATCTGGCCAATGGTTTCTCTATTATAATGGTCAGATCCACGTTTTGCTTGCATCGACCAAGTCGTGTAATAATTTTCATTCCTGGATAGCCTTAATATCGTTTGGGCAAACTGGGTATTGTCTTCACCACTCAAGTAATAATCAAAAAGAATATCATTATAGATCGGTAGATTTCGAAGCAATATTGGCATTTCGACACTCATCGCTTCCAAAACAGTCATTGGAAAGAGTTCACTATACGAAGGTAAAAACATGACATCCGCCAAATTATATATTTCATTCATTTCTTCACGGTCGACAATGCCTAAAAACGTCACATTTTTAGGTGGATTTTCAACAAGTGCTTTGAGTGTGTCATATCCATCGGTAATTTTTCCAAAAGAGAATCCACCTGCCCATACATATTGAATGTGCGGGGTCATCTTAGCTGTCTCAATAAAATCCAAAATACCTTTACGCGTCTGTATCTGTCCGACACCGAGAACAACAAAATCATCCGTAGAATACCCATACTTCTGTCTAATGCTTCTTTTTTTCTCAGTCCCCATTTTAAAGAATTGTTCACGGGATACGTAATTCGGTATATAGTTGATGATTGATCGATCAATCCCGAGTGCTTCCAGCTTGTCTATAAAGACTGGATTAACGGTCACGAGACGATCCATGGATTTATAAAAACGCATCACGTATCGATAAAAAACATACTTGGCAATTTTTGGCAGTTCGATGCTACCATCTATTGTTTCAGGTATAAAATGAACAGAAGCGACTCTGATCGTTTTTCGACGATGCAACAAAGCATGTATGTAAAACCTGAAATTGATCGTGTGATAATGTGTCACTTCGCCTGAACCAATTCTATTCAAGCTTATCCTTGTTTTATTGCCCATTCGTTCTCTGACCAGTGCATATTGCTCATGAAAAGCGGAGCCAACACCTTGTCCCTTTACTTTTTCCGCCAATGACATGACGGTAAGCTCTTGTGAATGTCTATTCTTAATTTTTTCAATCTTAATTTTCATGATAAATTCCTTTCGCCTTGTCTTCTAACTTATCATATCCTTTAAGTGTTAAAAACTTATTAAAATGACATTAAGCCTACATTAGTTTACAGCTTAATACCTAAATTCTACGTCGTTT
>DJWQ01000209.1 GCA_002441045.1 Firmicutes bacterium UBA6226
CAAGCTTAAAGCCTGATCCAGATTTATCTTCAACGTCCCAAACGTTTGTCCCCTCAAGTGACGGATGCATTACTTCAACGCCATCAGAAGAATAGGCTAAAAAGTATCCGTTAGGTCCTAAGTCTATCGTTTTACTAATTGGTCTTTTATTATCTGCATCTTTTACACCGAGCATTTTTACTCGAACTTCTTCTTGCGCATCTTCTAAAGAGATACTACCTCGAGAAACTTCAAGTTTCTTTGCATCGATAAGCTGCATAACTTGTTTTACGCCGTTTTTGAGAATGGTTTCACCTTTTAAAGAAAGTTGGTTTTTTGCAAAGAAATAGCTAGTTGTTCCAATTGCTAAAATAGGAATGATTAGAAGCAAACTGGAAATGAGAATGAGTTTTTTTCGTATTGATAACTTCAATTATGATGCCCCCTTTAATTATTCAAATTGGTATTAACCCTAACGTAATACCATCGCTCACATCTATAATATACTATTTATAGTGGTGTGCAATCCTTTTAGACAAAGTTCTGATAAAAAAACAAATAAATTCAATAATATGCATATCTTCTTTCTGAGAGTGAGAAGTCATAGCGCTTGTGGTGAGTTTATATCCTGTTAAACTTGTCTTTATTCAAAAGAATTTGAACAAAATATCAATTATTTGTATAAGCATAGACCGATACAAGGTACATCAGTTATAATAGTAGGGAACAAAAACGATAAAACTAAAAATTTATGTTGAGGTGAATCTGTGGTTTTTACAAACAAAATTGAAGAAAGAGACCTGCACAAGGAGCAAAAGCTGTTGATATTGGCTTTGTTTCCGACCCTATTTTTACTATTCGGTTTAATTTATGCACTTCTCGATCATGAAACACTTTTAGGAGGTTTAAAAGCAATTATAAAATCTCCAACCACTCTTTTAACCGACTTTATGGCATTGGGCGGTATCGGTGCGGCATTTGTCAATTCAGCACTTATCGGCTTTTTTAACTTGTATTTATTAAAGCGCTTTAAGTTGCGTATCAACGGACTTTTAATAGCTGCTTTTTTCACTGTCTTAGGTTTTTCATTTTTTGGGAAAAACGTTTTAAACATTTTACCGATCTATTTTGGTGGGTATCTTTATGCACGTTATCAACAAATCCCTATGAAAAACATTATTCTCGTCATTATGTTTAGTACAGCACTTGCACCAATCGTTAGCTTCATTACCTTTAGTGGTATTTTTACTGAGGGATTTAGCTATTTAATGGGGCTGATCACAGGGATTTCTATAGGATTTATTATCGTACCTTTGTCGTCGCATATGATTCGTTTTCATGATGGTTTCAACCTTTATAACATTGGTTTTACTGCGGGAATCGTAGGCACGGTCATTACAAGTGCATTAAGAAGTTTTGATGTGGACATTGCAACCGTCAACATCATACATGACACAAACAGTCCTTATATCATTGGTCTTTTAATCCTTTCTTTTGTCTATTTGATAGGCGTTGGGGTATATACTAACAAGGACGCATTTAAACGTTATAAAGAGATCTTTGACTATAGAGGTCGTACGATAACGGATTTTACATCCTTATTAGGTTATGGGATTACCTTTGTTAACATGGGATTAATGGGACTTGCCAGTGTGGCATTTGTCTTAATTCTAGGTGGTGTCATAAATGGTCCTGTTATTGCAGGTATCTTAACCATCGTAGGTTTCGCTGCATTTGGTAAGCAACCAAAAAACTGTTACCCGATAGTTTTAGGTGTGCTTCTTGCAGGAATCTTCTTTGGATATGACTTTTCAAGCACGACATTTTTAATCTCCGCACTGTTTTCTACAACCATAGCACCAATTGCAGGAGCCTATGGTCCAATTGTTGGTGCTATGGCAGGAATGCTACACTTGACTCTAGTAACAAATATAGGTATTATTCATGGAGGGATAAACCTTTACAACAACGGTTTTTCTGGGGGAATCGTTGCTGGATTTATGTTACCAATCATAGATGCATTTAAGAGGGGGAGTAGAAAGGCATGAGACACGAAATAAAAAAGCTCTGTAAAATAGTAGATGAGCTAACCACATTGTTTTTAAGAGAGGATACCAACGAAGTTGATTTTAAAATCATCACAGAATCAGATCGTTCTATCGTAAGAATCGTTGATTACAATACAAAATACTCTGAGGATTTTATCAACCACTTTGAAAAGATGTTGAATAATCAAAGACAATCTGAAATAGAAGAATATTACTGGCAGCTTGCAGGTGAAAACGACGATGATGATGAGTTAACGCTAATCAGCGCAATGATTGATTCTGCAACTGTAGAGAAAAGGGATGGCAATCTCTATATAGAGTTGGTAAGACTTAATAAATAAAGATTGGTGGTTCGTCGTATAATATTTATTAGCAAGATTTAAAGACTGATATTATTAAATCAAATGAATAAAAGTTAAAGACGGTAAAAAGACAAGCATGAAAAGGTTTGTCTTTTTTATTAGGAGGCAAAAGTAATGTCGTATGTTTATGGATTTTTACTGAGTTTTATAGTGAGTCTATTTGCTTTTAAAAAAGGTTCATTGACCTTATCAGGAATGATTGCCTCGGTTATCCTAGGTACCTTATTATTTGGGTTTCAATCTGCGACGATTTATATGAGCTTAGTTGGCTTTTTCATTTCTTCGAGTTTTTTATCAAAGATCAGTAAATTTATGGGTGGTAAAGAAAACGAAGAAATTGAAAAACGACTAGAGAAATCGGACAAAAGAGATTATACACAGGTGATAGCAAATGGCGGGGTAGGGTTAATATGTGCTGTTCTTTTTCAAATGACAAGTGTTACACTATTTAAACTTGGAGCAGTAATTGCAATAGCTGCAGCTAATGCAGATACGTGGGCGTCAGAAATTGGAGTTTTAAGTAAAGACATACCAATTAATATTCTATCGAAAACCCCAGTTTCAAAAGGGTTATCTGGTGGAGTTACGAAGCTTGGCTTTATGGCTTCGTTTGCGGGTGCTTTATTTATTGCCTTTATCAACACTTTTTTCTCTATAGGAACGATGTCCTTTTATATATCGATATTACATTTGTCTTTAGTTGCATTTTTCGGTTTTTTGGGGTCTATTATTGATAGTATTCTTGGAGAAGTATTTCAAGCTAAGTATCAAAATCCTCAAACAAA
The DNA here is from genome assembly GCA_002441045.1 of Firmicutes bacterium UBA6226. Next base: position 3,175 of record DJWQ01000209.1, read on the forward strand.
TGAACTTACTGAAAAGACATATGAACTTGGGCAAAGACCTGTCAGTGGCATAAAAATAGTGACCAATAATGTCGTTAACTTTATCAGTGGCTTAATTGCAACTGGATTAGGTATGCTGATCTTGAGTTTGATGAGGTTTTAGCGGATTTACAGAGTTCTTGTGTCGGGATTGAAATTGCCTATTAAGTTTCCTTGAATTAGTATGTTATAAGGGGTATAATTAATTCCATGACAAAGGAGGTTGGATATGGCACAAACGAATTCAATAAAAAAAGATCCTAAAACACTTTTAATGGAGAAAAAACTGCGTAAGCAAAGGCGCAATAAATTAATCAAAAGCGGACTTGCTATTTTAATGGCGCTTTTGTTAATTGGTACAGCTCTCGCCCCAATATTCGCAGATACTTATATAGCACCAGATAGTTATTATTTAGGTAATGGACAGACTTTGGTTTCCGATAACGACATTGCATATACTGCACAAATTTCTACATCTGATGCTGCAACAGATGAGAATTTTCATGATTTTATAGACTTCATGATGGAAACAATTCAAAGCAATTATTATAAAGACGTCAATAAGCAAAGCTTAATTGAAGGTGCTTATAAAGGAATCTTTAATGTTCTTGATCCATATAGCACCTACTTCACCCCTTCTGAGTATGAAAGCTTTAGCACTTCTTTAGAGGGTGAGTTTAGTGGCATTGGCGCTTCTATAACTGAGGGCGATTCAGGCTACGTTGAGGTTGTTGCACCTATTAAAGATACACCAGCTGATAAAGCAGGCTTACAATCAGGAGATATGATTATTAAGATTGACGGCGTTGATGCAACTGGATTCACTACTGAAAAAGCAGTATCAATGATTAGAGGTGAGAAGGGGACGCCAGTCACACTTACCATTAAGCGCCCTGGTTTAACTGAACCTTTGGAATTTACAATTGTACGCGATACAATCATCTTAAAATCTGTTAATTATGAAATGTTGGATGGTGGTATTGGGTATATCCAGATTACAGAGTTTGGAGATAAAACCAATAGTGAGTTTGATGCAGCCATGGCATATATGACAAATAATGATGTGAAAAAGTTAGTTGTCGACGTCAGAAATAATCCAGGTGGTTATCTTGACACTGCTATTCACATCTCAGATTATTTTATTCCTGCTGGAAAACAAATTGTTAAGATCGATTATAAAGGCACTAACGATCGTACCTATAGAGCGACTACTGCAAAAGCGCCTATGGAGGTTGCAGTACTTGTAAATGGTGGGTCAGCAAGTGCTTCAGAGATTTTCTCAGGAAGCTTACAACAAACGGGAAATGCGGTTGTCATTGGAACGAACTCATTTGGTAAAGGTACGGTTCAAAATCTTATGCCACTAACAAATGGTGGTGCAGTAAAACTAACAATTGCTGAGTATTTACTCAATAATGATTATAAAGTCAATGGTATCGGCATTAAACCAGATATCATAGTAGAAGCTCCTGTAAATATGACGGATGAATTAGCGGCATCACTTGCACCTTTGAATGTAAATTCAGGCTCGATTTCATTGAATGTCTATGCGATACAACAAAGACTTGCACTGCTAGGCTATGATATTAAGGCAGATGGTTCTTATGGACCAATGACGAAGGCGATTATAAAAGAATTTCAATCTTCTCATAGCTTAGCGGCGTCGGGACTTTTGACAAAAGAGACTCTAGAAGCAATTCAAAATGCGTTGGTCTCTGAAGATGCTAGAAACTATGATCCGCAACTTGAGGCGGCCATTGATTATCTTAATAAATAGTTGAAACTATTGAGGGTTGCTATAAATATAATATTTATAGCAACCCTCTTTTACATAGATCAACTAATTTATCGTCGTTGGCAAGTGAAGGAACTACAAAAGTACTTATTATAGCATTTCTTTTATATACAGCAACTTTTTACAGTTTCTTTTAAATGACAAGTCTGTATACTCTGTGATATGGTAGTTGTAGATGGTTTGATAAGGGCTAAACAAACTTATGCGTGAGATTTGTTTATGGTAGCATATTAGTCGTTTCGAAAGATGAAGCTTAATTGTGATAATGAGGTAGAGATGAAGCAAATTGTTATTGTTGAGGATGATATCAATTTAAGCCGCGGTCTGGTATTAGCGCTTAAATCCGATACGATCCAGTTGGTACAGTGTTATGATGTTAAAACTGCGAAGGCTCAGATTGCATGTGGTATGACATCGCTTGTCATCCTAGATATAAATTTACCAGACGGAAGTGGGTTTGAGATTTTAGAGCTCATCAAGAGCAATGCCCCTCACATCCCTGTGATTCTTTTGTCTGCAAATGATATGGATGCAGATATCATTATGGGGCTTGAAAAAGGCGCAGATGATTACATAACCAAGCCCTTTAATCTAGATATTTTAAGAGCTCGAGTGAACACACAGCTAAATAGGCTTCCAGCGAAAACCCCAAATATTCTTGAATTTGATGATTATAGATTTGACTTCGATAAGATGATATTTACAAAGAGACATATTCAAATTGAACTCAGTAAGATAGAGCAAAGATTACTTAGAGTATTGGTTGAAAACAAAGGATTAACTCTGCGCCGTGAACTTTTAATCGAAAAGGTTTGGCAGACTGAGGGCAACTGGATTGAAGAAAGTACTTTGTCGGTTACGGTAAAAAGACTTAGAGACAAGCTAGACGCAGTCAATTATATTAAAACCATTTATGGCATTGGTTACACATGGGTGACAAAGATATGATGCAATGGCTTTTGCACGAAATCATTATTAGTAAGGCGTTCTTAATTGCCCTATTTATCATTATGTTAACCGTTATTATCTACGCCATTTATAAAGTTCGTAAAACCTCAATCGTCATGAAAAAGCTTAAAAACATGCTCGAACAAGCAGCTGATGGGACTTTTAATGCGTCTGAGTACAACGAAAGTCTATTTTCATCAATTGAAGATCAATTTAGTAAATATATTGCTATATCTGAACACAGCAAAATCAGTATTGAAGAAGAAAGAAACCGTATTAAAGCACTTATATCTGATATCTCACATCAAACTAAAACGCCTTTAGCGAACATACAGCTCTACAGTCAACTCATATCGGAACAGCTTCAGGAGGAAGAACAAAGCGATCGGATTGAAGCAATCCGTGCAATTCAAAATCAAACCAATAAGCTTAGTTTTCTTATTGATACGCTTATCAAGCTGTCTAGACTTGAAGCTGGCATTATTAAGCTATCACCTTGCTTAAACGATGTAATGTCTTTACTTAGAGAGTTAAAGCTGATATACGAACCCGTCGCTGATATGAAGGAAATTAGCTTTTCGATTTTGCCAACTGAAAGTAAAGCTGTTTTTGATATGAAATGGACAATAGAGGCTGTAGGAAATGTTATCGACAATGCAATTAAGTACGCTCCAAAGGGAGGAAAGGTTAATATTTCGGTGACGGAGTACGAACTTTTCATAGCCATCAATGTCGATGACAATGGGATGGGGGTTGATGAATCTGAGCATGCCAATATCTTTACGAGATTTTATCGCTCTAAAGACGCAGCCAGTGTCGAGGGGCTGGGTATTGGTCTTTTCTTGACGCGACAAATTTTATCGGATCAAAACGGCTATGTGAAAATAAAATCCTCAAAGGACAATGGTGCAACTTTTTCAGTTTATCTTCCAAAAGGCTAATTCTTTCAAGTTTGTCAGATTTTAAAAAGCGTTATTAAGAATTGAGTAAGAATCACTTGATAAAATCTGTATAGAGTATACAGATTTTTATTTTATAGGAGGCAAGATGACCGTTTTAAAAGCAGAAGGACTTAAGAAGGTATATGGCACTGGTGAGCAAAGTGTATTTGCACTCAATGGTGTGAATATAGAAGTAAAAAAGGGAGAGTTCGTTGCAATTGTTGGCACATCTGGCAGTGGTAAATCAACCCTGTTACATATGCTGGGCGGACTCGATCGACCGACTGAAGGCAGTGTTATGGTTGAAAATCAATCGATATTTTCTTTAAAAGAAGAGGCGTTGACGATTTTTAGAAGAAGAAAGATTGGATTTGTGTTTCAAAGCTATAACCTGATTCCTGTATTAACGGTATATGAAAACATACTTATGCCCATACAGCTTGATGGTGGTACACCGGATATCGAATACATTCATCAAGTGGTGGACACTTTAGGACTTTCTAAAAAACTACAAAATTTACCCAATAATTTGTCGGGAGGACAACAGCAGAGAGTTGCTATCGCTAGAGCAATTGCAAGCAAGCCCGCTATTATTTTAGCTGATGAACCAACTGGCAATTTAGATTCTAAAACCAGCCAAGATGTTATGAGTCTACTTAAAGTATCCAATCAAAAATTTCAACAGACCATTGTTATGATCACACATAATGAGGAAATCGCTCAGCTTGCAGATAGAATCATCCGTATAGAAGATGGCAAGATCATTTAAAGGGGAGGGTTAAGATGCGAGTTGCTAACAGAAAGTACTTATGGCATTTAAGTGTTCGAATATTGAAATCACAAAAAACGAGAAATAGAATCGCTGTTTTAGCGATGATCCTTACGACGGTTTTGTTTACAACCCTTTTTACCATAGGGATGTCATTTAACGATGCGGTACAAGAAGCAAACTTTAGACAGGTGGGTGGCTATGCGCATGGTACTTTTAAATATCTAAGTGAAGCAGAGTTTGATCAAATTAAAAATGATTCAGAAATTAAAGCCTATGGACTAAGACGCGTGGTTGGTATGCTTATGGAACCGCCGTTTAACAAATACCATGTGGAGGTTGGGTATAGCGATGCCAATCAAGCAAAGTGGATGTACTGTGAGCCGATCGTTGGTAAGCTTCCGACGGAAGGCACCAATGAAGTTGCAACCGACTTAAAGATTTTATCTTTACTGGGTGTAAAGCCCGAGGTTGGAGCAAACATCGAACTTGAGATAGACGTTAATGGCACCAAAGTACTTGAAAAATTTGTCCTCAGCGGTTGGTGGCCATATGATAGTGCTGTAAAAGCAAATCACGTATTAGTGCCTGAAAGCAGAGTGGCGTCAATTTTCAAATCAGCCGGATATGACGTAACAAAGGGTGAAAATATATACGTGGGCACTTGGAGTATGGATGTCATGTTTCAAAACTCACTTCAGATAGAAAATACTATGTTGCGTATCATAGAGAAAAATGGTTTTCAAGTTGAAGACCCTAAGAATGAAAATACGTATATCAACGTTGGCATCAATTGGGGCTATACAGGTGCGCAGCTTATTGAAAATATGGATATGGGAACTATCATCGGAATGATCGGCATACTTTTAATGATTACTACAACTGGATATTTGATTATCTATAACATCTTTCAAATTTCAATTATGAACGATACGCGTCTGTGGGGGCTGACAAAGACAATCGGTTTAACAGGCAAGCAGATTAAAGGTATCGTATATAAACAGGCGAGTATACTTGCGTTAATAGGTGTACCAATTGGCTTATGTATGGGTTATTTAATCGGCAGCTTACTTACGCCTGTCGTTTTGAATCAGATGAGTGGTGTTGTGAAAGAAACGGTCTCGATAAGTCCAGCAATTTTTATGTTTTCTGCACTGTTTTCTTATCTTACAATCATCATTTCATGCTTAAAGCCAAGTAAAATTGCTGCAAAGGTAACGCCAATTGAGGCGATTCGATATGTAGAAGCAAATGGTTATCGACCTAAAAAAAGTAAAAAATCAAGTCAAGTGAAGGTATTATCGCTACAGCTGGCTATTCGCAACTTGATGCGGAGTAAAAAAAAGACTGCAGTCACCTTGCTTTCCTTATCTCTGTCAATTGTGCTCTTAACGATGACAGTTACTTTTTCAGATGGCTTTGATATGGATAAGTATCTTTCTGATCTTGCAGTGGACTATATTGTAGCAGACAGTGATTATTTTGAGGTAACCCGTCATTGGGAGAACGATAAGGGTTTGACCGATGATGTCATCGAAGCGATGGATCAGCTTGAAGGAATAATTGATTTTGGTCGGGTATATGGACTGAACTCTGGTGCCACTGAATATGTTCCAGAAGCTTATTATAGAGCATACTTCGGCAGATGGAATGACGAATCAACGGTAAATCAGATGATTCAAAATGCTAAAAAGGACAGCTTTGGAAATGTGGGCAACTGGGTGCAGCTCTACGGTATGGATCAGTTCCTTATGGATCAACTTACCATTATCGACGGGGACTTATCCAAACTTAGCGATCCGAGTGGTCACTATATCGCAGCAGTCTACTCTTTGGATGATTATGGTCATGTGATGGAGGGCTCACATTGGGCTAAGATCGGCGATCAGGTAACATTAACCTTAGGAGAAACTAGGGATGTAGTGTACGAGGTTGCAGCAACTGTTCATGTACCACATGCGATTAGCTATCGCTATTATGGTATTGACGAGTTTATTCTCGGTACAGAAACCTTTTTAGAGGATACACAGACCAGTGATGTTATGTATGTTGCTTTTGACGCAGAGGATGCTTCGAAAAAGATGATTGATCAATACTTGAGTGATGTAACTTCGAATGATTTTTCTAACCTTAACTTTGAGAGTAAGAAGACTCAAGAGGACGCTTTTCGGTCCTTTCAAAATATGTTTTTAACGATAGGCAGCCTATTGAGTTTGATTATTGGATTTATTGGAATTCTAAACTTTATTAACGCGACTATCACCAGTATCGTTGCTAGAAAGCACGAGTTTGCTTTGATGCAGTCCATCGGGATGACGAGCAAACAGCTTAAAATTATGCTGATTAGTGAAGGCTTGCTCTATACAGTGGGATCCGTTTTATTTGTAGGCATTATTGTGGTCGTAACCAGTCCATTGATTGAACATTTTCTGACCAATGTATTTTGGTTCATCACGTACCGATTTACCTTAGTACCCGTTTTATCTGTACTGCCAATCTTCGGTATTTTAGGGATCTACATCCCTCTAGTGATCCTTAGATCCGTCAATCGATCTAGTATAGTAGAACGACTACGAGAATCAGAGCTTTAAAGTTAATGTACACCTGTTGATATGTGATGGGTGTACTTTTAATTTGCTTTACACTTGCACAAACACTGGAAATACCATACCATGTATGTAAATCACACATATATTGCGGTGCCAATAGGAGGCCAGTATGAGCTACATAGATCAATTGTTTTCATATAAAAAAATATATGATCAAGCAGGAAGTGAGCACTTGTTTGTGGCGGCGATGAAAGAATCGCTGCAGCATCATGGTTCAAACACAGTATTTTGGAAGGATGCACTTTCGCATTTGGACCAGTTTAAATCAACTGAGGACTTATATGGCATCGCACCTATTCCGTCAGATGTGTTTAAACGCAATGAGATACTGAGTGTTCCTAAGTCGACTATCGTTATTCATGCCACTTCATCAGGTACATCAGGACAAAAAAGCCAGATCTTTTTAGATCAGAAGACGTTAGATCTCGGTGTAAAAATGATCATTAAATCCATGCGTTATCATGGTTTGTTCTCACTATTGCCTACGAACTATATCATCCTCGGCTATGAACCTGGACCAGAAAATGCTATGGGAAACACAAAGGTCGCCGATGGCATGCGCCGATTTGCACCGGCTTTAAATACAAAGTATGCCATCAGAGCCATAGGAAATTCGTATGAGACGGATATCATCGGTGTACTAGAAACACTTAAAAAATATGAAAAAATGCACCTGCCTGTAAGACTGCTCGGCTTTCCAGTCTATCTAAGTCGCCTATTGGATGTTACGGATGAAATGGGTATGTCTTCGCTTAAGCTCAGTAAAAAGTCAGTTGTCCTAACTGGTGGTGGTTGGAAGCAGTTTGCTGGGAGTGAGATCCCAAAAGCTGAACTGCGTGAGCGCGTATTTACCCGACTGGGTATCCCAAAGGAGAATATCCGAGATTTTTACAGTGCGGTGGAGCACAGCGTTGCCTATCCAGAGTGTCGAAATCATCATATGCACGTCCCNNCTATCCAGTGTGATGATGAAGGATATCGCCGTGCTTAGAGAGGGTAGAAGCTGTGGTTGTGGGATATCGACGCCTTATTTTGAGGTGCTTGGTAGAGCGGGAGTAACGCAGAGTAAGACGTGTGCGATAACCGCTGGTGAACTGATCGGAGGAGGCGCATGATGAATCTGTTTAGAGGTGAAAGGTGCTCAAGAGAAAGCTTTGTTAATCAGATATCGGATTTAGGCGATATCATCGCACAGGATTTGGCGATGGAGATTTTAGATGCTGAAATTGTAATTGATGCCGTAGATCGACTAGCCAACAGCGTTACTAAGGAAGATGCACTATCGCTGTTAAGCTTGATGGGGTTTAGTACGCAAGGGATAGAAGCGGTTTTGACACATACCTTAGAGGACATAAAGCATGAGGCACTGGCATATAAACTTAAGTCGGAGTTAGTTGCACCGTTAGGTGAATGGATAACTTCGATAGACCCAAACGGGACTGAAAGAAAATCATGCTATCTACCACTTGGCGTACTCATGCATATCGGCGCAGGCAATACGATAGGACTTTCAGCTTTTTCTGTAATTGAGGGCCTCTTAACTGGCAATATCAATATACTTAAGCTACCTGAAGGAGAATCGGGGATTTCTTATTTTTTATTAGAAAAATTGATTCAGATAGAGCCTAGGCTAAAGCCATTTATATATGCAACTGATCTACCTTCGAGTGACGAAATGAGACTACGGGCTCTAGCTGAAGTTTCAGATGCGGTAGTGGTCTGGGGAAGTGATGCGACCATAAAGGCGCTGAGAACTTCTCTTCCTGCAAATAAGCCGATGATAGAGTGGGGACATAAGATCAGTTTTGCTTATTTTTCGGAGTGCGAAACAACGGATGCAGACCTAAAGTTATTGGCGGAAGAGGTTTGCGTCACAAACCAGCAATATTGTAGCTCCCCTCAATGCGTTTTTTATGAGATACCAGATCAAGCGGGAGTTGATAGAGTGGGGGCTGATATAGAGGTGAAAACAGATCTAGATGAAAAAGCATACCTAGATGATTTTACTAGAAGATTGGCTAGTGCACTTAGTGTCTGTTCCAATCGCTTTCCACAAACTGAGCTCAGCTTTGAAGGACAAGCTGAGATTACTTTCTTGCTTCAGACATTAAGTATGGAAGGAAATTTAAGCGGTAAATTTCCGTTAACGGATGCGGATCATAGTTATGGCGTTTTAATCGCTGATGAGAGTACCTTAAGAACATCACCACTTTTTAGAAACCTTTGGGTCGTGCCAATAAAACGCTCAGATTTGATCAAAATGCTTAGACCTCATATTGGACATCTTCAGACTGTAGGGCTAAGTGTACCAGAGTCGATTAAAAATGATCTACTGATGAGACTGTACCGAGCTGGCGTTACGAAGATTACAAAATGCGGTGAAATGTATCTGAGTAAACCTGGCGAAGCACACGATGGTAAAATGACACTGAGTCACTATGTGAAAAAAGTAGATAATCGACTGTAAAGAGGGACGCAAATTTTCTTTCCTTTATATATGGAAAATAAAGTGCTCCCAAATAACTGTTTTTGTAGGTAATTGGTACTGGAACTTTTTAAAAAATATCGCGTCTAATTAAATAATTGAGTATCACAAAGTGGATAGTGGTATATAACTTCTGTCATGGTATTGTAACACGATGTAATGGTATGGTAACAGACTTCATATACAAAAACATGTATAATGAGGTAGTACAAGTAGTTCTGTACTTTTACAGTTCTATTACAATAAAAAACTTTGATTGACCGAGCTTCTTGTAAGGTGATATAATCAGTAATAGGATTTTGCGATATCCCACGCGGGTTACGCGGTTCCGAGGCAGAGCTTTGGCCTTGGAAGGGGGTTATTGATCAAAACTCTCTTCTGTAACAAGAAGCAAGAAATTAAACCTAAAATTAAAGGGAGGAATTCGCAATGAAAAGAGTATTATCTTTAGTATTAGCTTTAGTGCTTGTACTAGGTATGATGCCAACTGCATTCGCTGCAGACATGAGCGGAGCTGAAATGTTATTAGACAACGGCTTCATCTCAGGTAAAGACGGCGCTACAGTTGACGCGAAGCTTGACGTTAATGCTAAATTAACTAGAGCTCAATTAGCAGCATTAATCGCTGAATTAAACGGCGCTAAAGAAGAAGCTGCTGCTTTTGCACAACCAGCTGATTTTACAGACGCTGACACATTCCAAGATTGGGCTAAGCCTTTTATCGCTTACGCACAACAAAATGAATGGATGAACGGTTATCCAGATGGAACATTCAGAGCTGATGCTGAAGTTCCAGCTAACCAATTAGCTGCTGTATTGTTAAACGCTCTTGGCTATGAATTCGAATACGGTACAGTTTTAGAAACTGCTGCTGGTCTTGGAATCATGGTTGAAGGTACTGCTTTAACAAGAGGCGAAGCTTTCGAAGCTATGTGGACTGCAGTTTCAGAAGTTCCTATGAACACTGAAGCTGGTTTAACACTTGGCGTATTCTTAGGCAAACTTGAGCCAGCTACTCCAGTTGTTACAGATTTAACTGTTAAATCAGTATCTGCAACTAACTTAAGAGAAGTTATGGTTGAGTTTAACAACGAAATCGACAAAGATACACTTGACAAAGCTAACTTCACAATCGGTGGTACTGCTGCTGATAGCGTAGCTTTATCAGAAGATGGCATGACAGTTACTGCAATCTTCACATTAGCTAACCAATCAACTTACACTTTAAAAATCGCTGAAATCGCTGACGTAAACGGTTCTGAAGTGAAAGATTTCTCACAACAATTTACTGTAAATGATTTTACAGCTCCTGTTGTTGAGAAAGTTACAGTTGTTGGTAATAAAAAGTTAGTTGTTACATTTAGCGAGCCAGTAACACCTGCTACTGCATCTATTCTTGGTAACTACAAAATCAATGACTTATTGTTTGGTGGCGTTGTTACTGTTGATGGAAGAGAAGTAACAATCGTTACTACTACTAGATTAACTGATGGTGTTCACAAATTAGCAGTAAGCGCTAATGTAGTTGATTATGCAGGCTTCAAACTTGTTGCTAATAACAATGAATTTGTTGTAGCGAAAGATGAAACTAAGCCTGCACTTGCTACAGTAGTTTCAGCAACTCAAACTAAAGTTGTTGTTACTTTAACTGAAGCAGTAGAATCTTCATTCACTGTATCAGCTGGTTCTGGTACATTTGTTGAGAAATCAACTGATGATGATCAAACTTGGACTTTAACATTCTTAACTGCTACACCATTACCTTTATCAGGAACTGAAGTTACATTAACTGATGTAGTTGATTTCTATGGTAATAAGGATACTATCAAGTTTACTGTTGTTCCAACAATTGATTTAGCAAGACCTGAAGTGAAATCTGTTACTGTTACTGCTCAAGATGAGCTTTTAGTAGAGTTCACTAAAGAAGTAGATTTAACAGCTGGTTATACTTTAAAATCTGTTGAAACTACACCTGTAAATCAACCAACAAATGCACCTGTTTATTATGTAACTGATGATTCAAAAACAATTAAATCTAAAGTAGTAGTTTCTACAGTAGCTGATTTAGAAGCTGGAGATTATACTCTTGAAGTTGTAGGTGTTAAGGATCTTACTCCATTATACAACGTAATGGTTCCATACACTCAAGTTGTTAAGGTTGCTGATTTAACAGAACCAACAATTACAGATGTTGAAATCGTTGCTCCTACTACAACTGCTACAGGTACTCTTTACATTCACTTTGATGAAAAAGTTGATGTAGCTAGTGCAACTACAAAAGCAAACTACTCTTATATTATTAGTAGCGTTAAACCAGTTTCTTTAGGTGATTCTCATACAGTTTCAGTTTTAGCTGATGGTATGACTGTGAAGATCGTTCTTCCTAAAGTTGCTGTTGGCGAAACAGTAACAAGCTTAACAGTTGTTAATGTAACAGATTTAGCTGGAAACAAAATTGCAGCATCTGTAACAGAAGCTCCATTTACTGTATACGCTGCATCTGCTCCAGTAGTATCTAATGCTAGAGCAACAGCAGTAAATAAAGTTGTTGTTGATGTTACTGCAAATATTAATCCTGCTACTGTAACTGCAAGTGATTTTGTAGTTCAAGAAGCTGGCATGTCTACTAGCCTAATTTATGTAATTAACGCTGAGTATGATTCTGAATTAAACACTATAACTTTAACTCTTAATAATGATTTAACTAAAGATGCTTTATATGGTACTTCAAATGTTGAAGTAGCTGTAATTGCTCAAAACTTAACTGATGTATTTGGTGAAAAAGTTGCATTAAATGCTGGTTTAGCTGTTGGTGATAAAATTGCACCTACTGCAGTTAAAGTTGCAACTGCTAATGCAAATAACGGCACTGCAGTTATCAAAGTTAATTTAGATGAAGAGTTATCACTTGCAAATCCATCAGTTTTATCTGCTGCAAATGAAGCATACTTTGTAGTAAAATTAAATGGTGTGTTATATGTAACTAATGATTACACAGTTGGATATGCTTTAGATGGTACTACTCCACAATTAACAATTACTGTAACAACTACTGGTGATTTATCTGGTAAAGCATACAGTGTTGAATTCTTCAAAAATGCTGCATTAGTTGATGGTTCTTTAACTCCAAATCAATTAGCATCATTCACATTCTCAGGTACTTTAGAGTAGTTGAAGAAAAAAATCAAAACCAAGGTCATTTGACCTTGGTTTTTTTTTATGTAGTTAATATTGTATTCTTTTTCTAGTGAAGGTTTATGAATTATCCTATAGTATGCAAAAGATAAAAAAAGTATAATGCACTACTTAAAATCAAAACTTGCATCAATTGATTATAGATTTTGCACTTAAAAAAAGTTCTTACATTTATTACATTGATTTTGACCAAAACAATAATCATATGAAAAATAAAGATTATCAAATCCACAAGTAATAGTTTTAAATAGTAAATGAATGAAATAGAAATAAAAACTAAGGGATTTCCTTTTATTCTTAATGATATTTTATGCAATCAAATTTGTTTTAAACTTTGAATTGGATTAATGATAAGTTAACTTCTAATATGCTAAGGTGTTATTTATTTATCAAGTCATTAAACAAAAATGTTTTTATACTCATAAAGATTGTCACAAGTAAAGTTATGTGGTCGAAGTTTACTTAATTAAATTTAAAAATTAGGCTATATTTTTTTATAGCCTTGTGTTGAGTGCATATTAATAATCTAAGTTCATATATTGAAGTGTTTTATGAAAAATCTTCACTACTTGATATCAAAGGTACTTTAAAATTACAAAAAAATATTGAAGTTGTCAAATGATTAGATTTATAAATATATTCAAAGACTTATAATAGAGAATGATATGTAAAACAAATATCCGTTCATAAGTCAATAGATCATTGTTGATAAGGTCGATATTTTTCAATAACATACAACTTAGTTCATAATGTTTTATAACACCTATAAATTACTTTTATACCATAAGTTTTTGTATCATTTTATAAATGCTAACATAAAAATGTAC
>DJWQ01000122.1 GCA_002441045.1 Firmicutes bacterium UBA6226
CCAACTTACCCATTATTGTTCAACCCAATGCCGGTATACCTGAAATCATTGCGCAAATCGCAGTCTATAAAACGGATTTCGATCAATATACTGTGCTATTAAATAAGCTTTTAGATATTGGCGTTACAGGTATAGGTGGCTGTTGTGGTTCAGGCGCTATGCATATAGAGAAAATTCGTAGTGTGGTTGATAGGTGGTATGAGGCTGGTAATCTACCTGTACCGACTAATTTAGTTCATAAAACCAGAGTTGCATCAGCTAGTAAAAGTGTCACCATTGGTGAAAATATCGTTATCATAGGCGAGCGCATCAATCCAACGGGTAAGAAAAGATTAAAAGAAGCCATTCGAAATTTAGAATTTGATTATATCGTTAAAGAGGGGATTTTACAGGTTGAACAAGGCGCAGATATTTTAGATGTCAATATCGGTATTCCGGAGATTGATGAAGCTGATTTGATGAAGAAAGCGGTGTTAAAGCTACAAGGTTTTGTTGATGTTCCTTTACAGATTGACTCTGCCAGTGCGGCGACATTAGAAGCGGGTGCAAGATACTACAATGGGAAGCCTCTCATTAACTCTGTCAATGGCAAAGAAGAAGTCTTAACTTCTGTTCTACCTATTGTTAAAAAATACGGTGCATGTGTTCTAGGCCTAACGCTAGATGAAAATGGCATTCCAGCAAGTTCAAATGAGCGATTTGAAATAGCAAAAAAGATTGTTGAGAGAGCAGAAGCCTATGGTATCCCAAGACATAACGTGTTGATAGATTGCTTAACCTTAACAGCAAGCGCACAACAAGCAGAGGTAATAGCAACACTTGAAACCGTAAGAAGAGTGAAGCAGGAGCTTGGTGTTTGCACTGTGCTAGGGGTGAGCAATGTATCGTTTGGCTTACCAGCGAGAGAGCTTCTCAATCAGTCATTCCTCACTATGGCACTGGCTTATGGTCTTGATGCACCGATTATGAATCCAGCGCATGCACCTATGATTGCAGCGATTAAAACATTCGAAGTTCTTGCGAATAAGGATGTCGGGTCAAAGCGTTATATTGAAGCTTATGGTGAAACCTCACCACAATTGATTTTGACGTCTAAAGATGCACAAAGCGTTCAAGGCGCTGCGAAAACTTTAGATTCGAAAGGTTCAGCTACACCTTTAGAAACACCTAAAGTTCAACTCATAGATGCAATCAAAAAAGGTCAAACAACAGTTGCAGCTGACTTAACGCGAAAATTACTAACACAGATGCCTGCTGTAGAAATAGTGGATGAAATTATTATTACAGCTCTTGATGACGTAGGTAAAAGATATGAAAAAGGACAGATCTATTTGCCACAGCTGATTCAGTCAGCGGAAGTCGTGCAAGCTGCCTTTGAAGTCTTAAAGCTCGCTCTTGCTGAAAGTGGCGAAAAAGGCATTAATAAAGGTAAAATCGTTCTAGCCACCGTTAAACATGATATACATGACATCGGTAAGAACATTGTAAAAGTGGTTCTCGAAAATTACGGCTATGAAGTCTTCGATTTAGGTCGTGACGTCGCACCTGAAAAAATCGTTGAAGCTTGCAAACAGTATGATATAAAAATAGTAGGTCTAAGTGCTTTAATGACGACGACGGTAGCATCTATGAGAGAAACCATTGACCTTTTAAGGGCATCAAACCTAGAGGTTACAGTGGTGGTTGGAGGAGCAGTACTCTCACAAGAGATTGCTGACCAAATTGGCGCAGCTTTCTTTGCTAAGGATGCCACAGAAGTGGTGCGAATCGCAGAGCGTATCCTAGGTTAGGAAATGATTAGAATGAGTTTAGAATCCGCTAGAACACTTGAAACTTAAGTTGAATTTCTATATTATGTGACTATAGAGACAATATTCGTTTACGAGGAGGCGTCACATGAAAAAATTATGTAAATATGAAAAAGAAGCTAAGGTATCAGGTGTTTGTGCTGGTTTAGCACATTATTTCAATATAGATGTAACCCTAATTCGCTTAATTTGGTTACTTGCTATATTCTTTGGTGTTGGTTCACCAATTCTCGTCTATATCATCATGGCAATTATTTTACCAAAGTATGATCCAGACGCAGTTGATTTCCAAGAGGTAGATGAAGAAGAAGAGGATGACCGTTACGACGATAGCGAACGTTACTAATTAAAGCAGAGTACCTGCCAGATAACCAAACGGAATCGTTCGACAGAATCAGTCAAACAGAACACACACAATGAGTTGTGATACTCTTTGAGTGTGTTTTTTTGTGTATTCGGCTATAATAAATGAAGAGCGTCACAGACATATATTTGGAGGGGACATGAGACAGAGAGACTTAACGAAAGGCTCGATATACGGTAATTTGATTTATATGGCTTTGCCAACGATGTTTGGATTTTTTTCACAGATGTTGTTTAATGTGGTTGATATGATTTTTGTTGGGATGATCAGTGCGGAAGCGGTGGCAGGTGTCACCATTTACGGGACCATCTCGGTGGTTATTTACGTGTTTAATGATATCATCGGTACCAGCTCCATATCCTTAATTTCTCAAAGCTATGGACAAGGCGACTTAGAAAAAACGGCTCGAGTTGTGGAACAGACCATTACTTTTAAAGGTCTTGTGGCGCTACTCGCAGGTGGATTTATGCTTATTTTTCTTAAGCCATTAACACACTTTTTTACCGCAGATGCTGTTACATTTAAGGCAGCGATGGACTACGGCTACATAAGAACCTTCTTTTTACCAATTATGTTCTCTTCTTACACGGTGAATACAGCCATGAGATGTATTGGGGATTCAAAAAA
>DJWQ01000037.1 GCA_002441045.1 Firmicutes bacterium UBA6226
TTCTATTACTTTCCGTTACTTTCTATCATTTTCCGTTACTTTCTATAATCCTTCCTAATAAAAGGGGTTTCTATCCTTTCACTGATTAATAGCTTGTATTTTTGAGGGTGTCGATACGCATTTCCATGAACCTCTCGTCCTCTATAATCACGGATTTCTTCAAGTGGAAACTCTGTAATACAATTGTTAAGGTAGATACCTCTATTACATTTTTAGATACGAATGATAATGATGCAAAAAAGGCTGCTTCAATAGGTATTACAAACGGTGTGGGAAGTAATAATTTTGGTCCAAATAGATTAATTACTAGGGAAGAAATGGCAACACTCCTGATGAGAACTATTAAATTAGGTGGTGTAAGTCTAAATGAAGGTCAAGTCAATACTTTTTTAGATGACTCAAAAATGTCATTTTGGTCAAAAGCAAGCATATATATGGGAAGATTATATAACCTTTTTCAAGGAAAAGGCGCAAATTTGTTTGCTCCAACGGATACGGTGACTGTTGAGGAGATTCTAGTCATAATAAATAAGTCTGTAAATATTACTCCAGTAAAAAACTTCATTCAATCAAGTAACATTGATTTTGTTTTTCCAGTTAACCTTAATAAAAAATGGAATTTTTTCACTTATAATTTAATAGGAGATAATCGTGCAGGTCATAATGGAATAGATTATCAAGCATTAGATATAAACTTGAATGCAGGAAATCAATTAGAAGTTGATGAAGTTGTTCATGCTGTACAAGATGGAAAAATCGTAATGGTGGAAAAAACAAATGGAAATATTACAATTGAACATAAAACCCCATTGCATTTAGAATTTGGAGGCATTTCAAAAACTATCACTCTCTGGTATAGTAATTACGCACACTTAAATGATGTTTCACAGTTTCAAGTAGGACAGGATATCTATATTAACCAGCCCTTAGCAAAGGTATCTAATACAGGTGTTGGAGATAAATCATCAACTGAAAATTCTCATTTACATTTTTCATTAACTACTAGGATTCCATCAGGAAGTTTTTTTATTAAGGATACATCAACTCATTATTATGAGTGTATGAAAGAACTTTATGAAAGTTATACTATTTCACTATTATGGATACCATCTGTAAGTAAATTGGCATACCAAAATGGAGAGTTAGCGACTAATGATGCAATCTCAAATTTTGTTTTTAATCAAAATTATATCGTGAATAAGATTACCACAAAAAACAGAATGACATTGCCGTTAAGTAATTTAAAAACCTGGACAGAATCAATTTATTAGAAAATTAATATTGATTTTAGTTAAAATTATTATTGCACAATTGAATTATATATTTTAAATGAAATGGAAATAAACCACCCAAGATTATCTTTAAATACTTTCTTTGGGTGGTTTTTATATTCACAATATTTTTGTCAGAAGTTTTAAATTACAAGCCTTTTTTGTAGCTGACTCAAACGTGAGTCAAAACCCTCAAAATGTTGCTTTTTTTAGAACTTCTTATTAATTTACAACATCGCCACCACAAGACGGTAGAACGTAAACGTGTTTGATAAATCGTTAAATATGGTATAAATTTCACATAACAGTTCTTCAATGCCGTACTGCCTAGCTGCCATAGAGTCAAATTCCTCGGATAGAAAATTAAATCTAGTAGGAAAGATGTTGTGAAATAAGCATAATAAAAAAGAATGATATACTAGGAGGCAATCCTCTGGTATCTGATAGAACCATTGACAAATGCTGGCTATCAAGTTATTTTGATGGATACCAGAGGACATGGCAGAAGCCTTAATTATGAAGAAACTTATTCATATGTTCATATGGCAGAGGATGTTAAAAGGGTTCTAGAGTTTCTAAATATCGACAAGGCGGGTTTTGTCGGATGGAGTGATGGTGCAGTTACATCACTTATACTTGCGGGTCAAAATCCGGAGTTATTTGCTAATGAAATCATCAATTTTTTTAATGAAATACTATTAATTTAGAAATTTATGCGTATAGCACTAATATTTAGTATATATTAGTATAAGGGATATTTATATTTAGCCCTTTTATAATAATTAAGTAAACTAGGAGCGAGTATGATGAGTGTAAGATATAAAATAAAGAAAAATTTAAGATTGGCAATAATTGCTTCAGTTTCGGTATTTGCATTACTCATGATTGTTAGCTCTGTTTTTATATATAATTTTTCAATGCGAGTTAAGGCTGATAATGAGAATAATGTCACGGTTTCCTATTATAGCCTGAGTGAGGAAATTAGAAATTTTAAAAATCATAATATCAGCTTGCTATCTGGATTTGCAGCATACATTCAATTAAAAGACACTACTGACGATGAGGAAATCTATCAATATTTAGATTTTTTGCTTAGAGATCAGTTAGAAGATATTAGAAATATCGGCGTTTTGGAAGACACGACCATAAGATGGATGTACCCACTAGAGGGGAATGAGTCTGCACTTGGTAGAGATTTATCGACGATTCCAGGACAAGCTGAAGAAGTTGCATGGGTAAAAAGTAACTTAGTGCCGCTTTTTGTTGGTCCTGTAAACCTTATTCAAGGCGGGACAGCTTTTATCGTAAGAATGCCTTTATTAAAAAATGATGCGTATTGGGGAATGGTCAGTATCGTATTAAAAGCAGAAAGGGCATTTGGTTTTGTTGATAAACATTCTGAAAATTATCATATGTCATATTTGATAACTTCAGCAGATCAACCAGATGATGTGATTTATGGAAATTTAGATGTATTAGATATGTCTCCCATGAAATTTAGAACAGAGGATTCATTGGGGGGGTGGGATATCTATGCCGTTCCGGAAAATGGATGGGACAATAAAACCAAACTATTCACTATCGTGCTATTAATTTGTATGCTTGTAAGTTTTTTCATTTCATGGAGAATATTCTTATGGTTGAGAAGATATACTCAGATACTTCGAGATAAAGTTGAACTTGAGGGAAAGTATATTTTAGATCGATTTACTGGAATATACACAAGAGAGTATTTTAACTATAGGTTAAAAGAAGAAGTGAGTATCAGTCAAAGAAATGCATTGTCGATTTCAATGGTCTATTTTGATTTGGATCACTTTAAAAATGTCAATGATGTTTACGGACATTCTGCAGGTGATGATGTTTTAATAGAAGTAGTCAAAAAAATAAAATCTATCATAAGGTTAGAGGATGTTTTTGCTAGATGGGGAGGAGATGAATTTATACTACTACTCCCAAATACGGATCTTGAAAATGCAAACTTTGTAGCTGAGCGCATACGTTCTGACATAGAAGGATTGGATATCTGCAAGGCATATGGTGTAACTGCAAGCGTTGGGTGTTCTGAATGGAAGTCAAAAGAATATGTTGAATCTTGGTTTTTAAGAACAGATCAAGCGCTTTATACATCTAAAAACACAGGTAAGAATAAAGTGACACTAAGCGATCATAACCTAGATGATCATATTTTAGTAAAAGTGGATTGGGACGAGAAGTTTAATTCAGGTTGTCATATTATTGATGATGAACATCGATTGATACTCGAACGTTGTAATAAGATTGTTGAAAGTGCATTAGAGCAGTCCTCGTTTGATGAAACCGTCAGAAATGTAGAACTAATAATAAAAGATATGGAACAGCACTTTAATGATGAGATTGATATACTAGTAAAAGCGGGCTATCCTGACGTAGAAACCCATAAAAGAATTCACGATGCTTTACTTCAAAGAACAGAGAGTATATTCCAAAAAACCATTAAACGTGACATTACAGCAGTTGAATTTTTCACATTTTTTGTAGTTACAGTTGTATCTGGTCATTTTAATAATGAAGATGTGAAGTATTTTCCTTATATTGAAGCATATAAAAAGTGACTAAATAAAAAACCACAATAAGTCTATTTAAAATAAAGGCCTATTGTGGTTTTAGTTATTTGCTTTGTTTGGACAACCAGTCAAAAAGACTGATTCTATTTCCGGAGATGACTTGTTCACATTCATTTTTTAAAGTATAAACCCATGACCAATGTCCATGGTACTCATAATGATCACCTTGATCATCCAAGTACTTACCGGATGAATCAATAACGCGATCATAACGATTGTAATAAACATTTGTATTTCCAGCATTTAAAAGACGCGTGAATAAGGCATTTGAAAAATCATCAATGGGAATGTATTTTTCGTCTGATATCCTCAAAACTGGATCATTTTGTGCATGAACCAACCATATAGGTATATTTTTGATTTGATCAATCTTTTCATCACTTAACCAGTTAACAGAATATGCTTCGCAGGTTGGATACGCAGCAGCGAAGTAATCAGGATAATCCATTAGAAGCTTAACGGTCATATAGCCACCATTGGAACAACCACCGATATAAATTCGGTTAATGTCAATGTCGGTATGGTCCAGCACAAAGGTCTGAATTAACTTCATTAGAGCACTAGAATAATAAGAATGTCCTTCGCTATCCTCAACAGCGCTGTTATAAATATTTTGACCATTATAGTCCATCCACATGGTTGGCGATTGTGGTGCTAGAACATACGCACCACTATTTCCAAATAAGCTTTGAATATCAGACTTGATGAGATTTGTTACGTTATTCCCTAAGACGGCGATGGTTGTATCTTTCCCACCTTCACCAGCACCATGCAGCCATATGATGAGTGGTATTTTAGTCTCACTTACAGAATCTATATCTTGATCTAAGTGAGTTGGTTTTTTGTGGTTCGGTTCAAAGTAAGCATAACTAAGTTTCACATGATCCACTTCAAAAACTTGATCGTGCTTAAATAGGTCGCAAAGTGGCTTGATATCACCAGCAAAGCTTTTAATCGTCTGGTTTTCCATAAGGGCTGTAGCCACTGAAGGATCGGTAGCATTTGGAATTAGCTTATCTTTTGAAATTGAAATTTCATAGTTGGTTTGAACGTATTCATTACGTCCTGTAAGTCGATTATAGTTAAAAGGCGATCCTTCAGTTCTAGTGGGACCCACTTCCAGCTCAAGTGTGATATATCGACTATCATCAGAGACATTTCCTAGCTCATCTGAGGTGTAAGCATTCAATACTGTTCTTTGCGTTTCATGCACCTCTTCAAAAATACGGCGAACGGTTACTTTAAATGCTTCTTTGGTTACCACCCTTGCTTCTATAACAACTTCAAGATCGAGGATGATTTTATCGATCGCTGGACCCCAATCGTATCCGTTGGTGACAGTTTTATAAGTCAAGTAGATGACCTCCTTAGTAGTAAGAACATTATTTTACGGTTTCTTCTCTATAGAATAACATTCCTAAACCCACTGCTGCAAGAGAGACGATGAGATAAAGTCCAATACTTGGATTGGTGATACCACCATAGACGATGACAAGTGCGCCGAGAATTGCACAGATAGGAACGATATAGCGTTTTCCAAACCCGAGATCGTCAAACGTTCTAATATACCAGATGTAGAGGAAAATATATAAACCGTAAATCATGACGATAGGGATCTCGTCGAGTCCGATGTATCTACCAAAGGTTTCGTTGATACTTGCGTACCAGAGTGCGGTATAGGCCAAAGATAGAGCAGCGGCGAATAATGCTGAATAAGTTGGAATGCCTGATCTAGGATTGATAAGTGCAATTTTCTTTGGAAATGGTCCTTGATTTCTAATCGCCAAAGAATATGGAATACGAATAGTAGAAAGAACGAGACCATTCAGTGTTCCCAAGCAAGAAATGATAACAAATACCGTTAAAATTGTGGAAGCGACTGAGCCAAACAGCTGCGTGGTAGCAGTTGTGATGGCGCCATCTCCTTGAGCAATGATCTCAGCGGTTGGTAATACTGATGCGATTCCTAAAAAGTACATGACATAGACCACAAATACTATAAATGCGCCTAAAATAAGTGCTTTCGGGAGATTTTTCTTTGAATCTTTAATTTCGCTGTTAATCGTCACAGCTGTAATCCATCCTTCATAGGCGAAAGCTGTTGCCACAACTGCATTTGCAAGTGTGCCACCTGAACTCCTCATCGTACTAACTGCTGATGAGAAATTATCAAAAGTGACGTGGTTGAGTAAACCTGAAATCGTACCGATGATCGCCACTAAACTAAGTGGGATCAGCTTAATTACAGTTGAGCCGACTTGTAATTTACCAGCGAGTAGAGGTGCAAAGTAGTTGATAAGATAGATCACGGCAAGATAAATAAGCGCCAATCCCCATGTCACAGGAGAGTTAGAAGGATTGTCACTACCTGATAAAATCATCGTATAGAGCGATGCTACCCAAGCGAGGATTGCAGATAGTGGTGCATAATAGAGCACGCCTTTAAACCATCCAACCAAATAGCCAAAGCGTTTGCCATATGCCATTTCTGAATAATCTACGATGCCATTTGATTTTTCAATTCTTTGTGCAAACTCAGCAAATACTAGTGATCCAAAAATCATAGAAAAGGCTCCCAAACCCCATGCGAGTAGTGCTAATATCAAATTACCATTGGTTAATGTTAATACGTCATCGGCTTTAAAAAACACACCAGAACCGATTACGACGCCTACGACCATTGCGATAGCCGTTGGTAGACCATATTTTTTCTCTAATTTTTTCTCCATCCTACACCCCTTGAATAATATTAGGTGTAATTTTAAGGGTTTCACGTGTATCTGTCAATGTATTTATTAATAAATAGCCTTTTAGTTATAGATAAGTTATAAACAATTTTGAATATTAGTTTTCTTTACGGTTTGCAAAATCCCGTTTATAATTATAAATAAGTAAATCATCACGACCCTCAAAATGGAATTACAATAAAATAGAAACTACAAAAACCGACAAATTCTATTATCACAGAAAGCAACTTCAAGAGACGTTTCTGTGATTTTTATATTAGGAAGGTAAAATATATGCCAGATAGAGAAAGCAAAAAAGAAGAAAGACGTAAAAAGAGAGAAGCTTTTTTTAACGATGCTGAGATTTGGTGGGATAAACTCGATAATACCGCACATATTTTTCCTGTAATTGCAGGTGAAAATATGTCGAACGTGTACCGAATAAGTGTGATTCTCAAGGAGGACATTATACCAGAAAAGCTTCAAGAGGCACTTTCAATTGTCTTGCCTAAGTTTAAAGGGTTTAATGTTAGATTGAGACAGGGACTTTTCTGGTATTATTTTGAGAAAAATGGCAAACCTGCTCCAACGGTTAAAGAAGAATCATATTATCCATGCCGACTCATCGTACCACATAAGAATAGAAGCTATTTGTTTAGAGTTAGTTACTATAAAAAGAAGATTAATCTAGAAGTATTCCATGTTCTTTCAGATGGCATGGGAAGTTTGGCTTTTTTAAAAGAGCTAACCTATCAATACCTAAGATTGGTTCATCCGACGTTACGTGAAACACTTGGTGATACCTTGAGCAGTGAAACCTCAATGAACCGTGAGGATAGTTTCTTAAGTAACTTTAAGAAAAAAGCAGCCAAACCATATGTTTCAAATAGAGCTTTTTTAATTAAAGGTCCTAAACTGACCAAAAATGAAATAGGCATCTTACACGGTTATATGCAGGTCGATCAGCTTAAAGCGGTTGCTCGCAATTTAGGTGTCACCATCAATGAACTTTTAGTAGCGGTGTTTACGTATAGTATCTATAAGGAACACCAAGAAGATGTTAAAAACAACAAAGCCATAAGAATTGCAGTTCCTGTAAACTTAAGAGGCTTTTTTGAGTCAATTACGACAAAGAATTTTTTCGCGGTAGTTTCTTCCGAATTTCAAGCCGATAATGATAATTACACATTTGAAGAAGTGCTTGAGATCGTAAAAACCAGCCTAAGAAATCAAATTACACAAGAAAATTTAATGAAGATCGTCTCTTATAATGTTTCCAATGAGAAGAATCTTTTGATTCAGGTTTTACCACTGGAGATTAAAAAGCTTGCAATGTACTACATTTTTAGAAAAGCTTCGCTTGCCAATACGTCGACTATTTCTAATCTAGGTAATGTCGTTTTCAAGGAAGAATATACGCCCTATATCGACAAAGTGAGTGCAATCATCGCATTATCGAAAGGACAAAACTTAAAGGGAATCGTTTGCTCGTATAACGGGATTCTATCGTATACGTTCAGCTCAATTTTGGTTAAGCCAGCAATTCAAAGGCGATTTTTCAGAAAGTTTGTGGAACTAGGCGTAGATGTAACCATAGAAAGCAATGGGGTGTACGATGAGTAAATGCAATCAATGTAACATTGAAATTAAAGACAATCATGCAGTTTGCCCGCTGTGTCAAAGTGTTTTGGAGAAAACTGAGGCCTCTGAGAATTTATATCCCAACGTACGAGTCATTGCAAAGCGAATTGATCTTATGATTAGAATTTATGCTTTTGTGGCAATTGTGATAGAGACTTTTCTTGCGTATTTCAATTATAGGACGTATGAAAACTCCTATTGGTCAGTATTAGTAGGTGTCGTCCTATTTTATGTTTTTGTTGCACTTAGAGTTACCTTTAAGGAAGGATATGAATATCGTACGAAAAGTATTATGCTTGTGACCATTGGGGTTATTTGCGTGGTGCTGATCGATCTACTAACAGGTTTTAGAGGCTGGTCGCTGAACTATGTATTGCCTTCTGCAATAATCCTTGTCAATACAGGCATCGTTGTCGCTATGATCATCAATATCAGAAATTGGCAAAGCTACATGATGATTGAGCTATTCACGATACTTTGGAGCATTCTGCCATTTATACTGAACAAAATGGGATTGCTGACGAAGATGAACCTTAGTCACGTGGCATCGGGCTATTCTGTTTTATTATTTTTAGGAACCATCATCATCGGTGGCAAACGCGCATCCAATGAACTTAAGCGAAGATTTCACGTGAGGTAGACATGTCAAAAGAACCCAGCATTAGAGGTAAAATTGCTCGAAGTATGATCGCCAGTATCGCATCAACCAAACTGGTTGGCCTTAAAATAAACGTAGGTACGAATCTAAAAAGTAAAAGCTTGTTCAA
>DJWQ01000004.1:0-2742 GCA_002441045.1 Firmicutes bacterium UBA6226
AGTCGTATGAAACTGAAGCTTCATTTGAGACATTTGTCTACCTGATTCATTGGCTAGTTGATTGACTTGATTACCTTCAATTTTTGTAGCAGTAACTTCTTCATTCATCTTTGAAATGATTTGTTCTAGCAATGAACTCTCTTTCATTAATTGATGAATCGAGTGATCTTGAACACCAATTGCGTGACTTGTATCCCCTATTGCTGCAGTGGTTTCTTCAACCATGGCTGATATATTATGGCTTGAAGCTTGTACATTTTCAAACTGCTTTGAAACTGAAAGTGTCAGACCTTTCAATGAATCTACTAAATCTCTATTATTTGTCTGCAACTTTTCCAAAGCAATCGCTAAAATTGAGAATTCACCTCTAAAATTGGTTTGGATATTCTGAGATAAATCATATTCTGCAATTGCGTTACATCTACTACTTAGATAATGTACTGGTCTTAAAGCCTTTCTAATCATTAGGATTAATAATAGACTTATAATTACGATAAAACCAAGTGTAAATACTAAAATCATCATAAAAGTTGCCTCAGATTGCGCAACCTCTTCAGTAATATTAAAATCAGTACCCAAGTAAGCAATCGTATTTCCTTGACCATTTTTGACTGGAAAGTAGTTTGAGAATAAAATTTTACCTTCAAACTTATCAAATGTGCCAAACAGTGGTTTGCCAGTTGATCTTACTTTATCATAAGATGCGATATACTCAGATTCAATCGCCTCCATAGGCATTGTACTTTCATTGATATCACTGATACCATCCACTAAATAACTGTAGCCATCACCCGTTTGGATGACAATATGCAAATATTCAGCACCAACAGCCGCCCTAATTAACATCATCGTCTCTTTAATTCGAGAATAGCTTTGATTCTCAATATTAGGCGATGTAATTAATGCATCCAAATCTTCGAACGCAATATGGTCAACCACTGAATCATAAACAGCTCTAGCTTCTAACTCTATTCTCTCTCTTAAATCCTTCTCAATCATATAATAGGTGATACCTGTTATAGAAGTCGATAGCAATGCTATGGCAATAATCGTCAATGCAATTATGCGCGTCCCAATTTTATCTCTAAATTTCACTTTCATATAGGCCTCCAAAAGCTAAAAATCTGTGAATAGTTTAACATTTGTTGTTGCAATATTCATTAGATTTATCTTAGAAATCAAAAAGGATTCGGCTAAATTTAAATCTTTTTATGCACTAAATCTTTGATATGCTTAGCCCGCATGGTTGCAAGGATGCCATCTAAATGATCGTACTCATGTTGGATGAGTTCTGATAGATCATTCTCTAATAAAATGGTTTGTTCATTGCCCTCTCGATCCATATATGACAACTGACAATTTTTATATCTCTTTAACCTAACGAGTAAGTAAGGAAATGACATACAATCGTCGAGCACTTCAATTTTGTCCTCACCTAGAAAGGTCAATTTGGGATTAATCATAAGAATGGGGTGATCTATATGCATATAAATCACTCTTTTTTTTACACCAATTTGTGGGGCTGCGATGGCCCTCCCGACTCCATATCGATTTCTAAATCCCATCAAAGTGTCGTGAAGGTCCTTTTCCAGCGCTTCAAGTGTTGGCCATTCAGAACTTGTAACAGGTACACTCATGTCATAAAGTCTTTCATCACCTAGCAAAAGAATTTCTCTCTCCATCTCTTCCTCCTAATCCAATTCAGGTGTGGTTCTAAACAAAACTAAGTTTTTCCTAATGATAATTGATTTCAATTATCTTGAAATAAGCCTATACTTTAAGTAAATCAAATACAAAGGAGGTTTAAACATGATTATCTATATTGCAACTGTTTTTGCAGCAGGACTTCTTTCCTTCTTTGCACCTTGTACTTATCCTATGATTCCATTATATATCGGAATTCTTACAGACCACAATAACGATCAACATCCTTTTATCAAATCTATTGTAAAAGCGTTGCTATTCGTTGCTGGGTTATCGACCACATTTGTAACTTTAGGATTTGGAGCAGGTCTTTTAGGTAATTTAATACAGCTAGATGCATTCTATACTGTAGCAGCACTGGTTGTTATCGTCTTGGGATTAAGTCAAACCGGACTTTTCAAATTACCCCCTTTTTTATCTAAGTTTCATGTTAGATATAAGCACAACTCAAAAAAACCATATTTGAGTGCTTACCTTTTAGGATTTCTTTTCAGCTTCGCCTGGACGCCTTGTGTGGGGCCGGTATTAGGTGCAATCCTTGTATTAGCAGCAGATGGCGGACAAGCACTGTATGGTGCCCTACTAATGATGGTCTATACCGTTGGATTGGCTGTCCCATTTATCATTATGGCACTTGCGTCAAGTTATCTCGTTAAGCAATTCGCATTTTTCGAAAAACATCTCGACACAATTAAGAAAATCGGCGGCGTATTAATCGTCTTTATGGGGCTGTTAATGCTTTTCAGATCGACCAATACAATCACCATTTGGTTCGAACAATTATTTAGAAAGTGAGGATTTGGGTATGAAAAACAATAAACTAATTATTATCATTATTGGTATAATCGTCATTATCGCAGCAATATTGATTTATCAAGCATCCACTGGTAAAGATGCCAATGATATGATGAATGACACTACTGAAGACATGATGAAGGATACCACTGAAGGTATGATGGAAGACACTACCGAAGACATGATGAAAGACACCACTGAAGACATGATGAAGGATACCACTGAAGGCATGATGGAAGACGC
>DJWQ01000004.1:2798-27335 GCA_002441045.1 Firmicutes bacterium UBA6226
AGTGGTCAAATGAATGATTTTAACGTCATCACCATCGTAAGTCCCGATTTTAATGGTGAACAAAGCGAATCGGATTTTATCAATTGGTTTAACACACTTGACTATAAGAATATGACTGTTTTACTTGATCCAGATGGCACTGTCGCTAAGGCATATGGCGTAAGAGCTTATCCAACCTCTAGCTATTTAGATGCCTCTGGAAATATTATAAAAACACTACCTGGTCATGTTGATAATGAAGCCATCGCAGAGTTCTTTGAAATGCATTAGGGGGTGTTCTTATGAACAAAATAAGACTTATACTTCTTGTTCTGGTAACTATGCTCATAGTTACCAGTTGTCAAAGCAACACCATCAACTCAAATATAGACAATGCATCAAATACAAGCAATTCAAATGCAACAAATAAAGGAGAAATGGGTGTCAATTTATTCATTGATACAAGTGGCGTAAAAAAAGAGATTTATCTTGCAGGCGGATGTTTTTGGGGGCTGGAAGCCTATATGTCAAAGCTTGAAGGTGTCCTTGATGTTACTTCCGGGTATGCCAACGGCAGTACAGAAAATCCAACCTATGAAGAAGTTTCGTTTTTGCACACGGGACATGCTGAAACCGTACACGTCATCTACGATGCTGGTGTAACAGATCTTACCACTTTATTAAAGTACTACTTTAAAGTCATCGATCCAACCAGTATTAACAAACAAGGGAATGATGTTGGTACACAGTATCGCACAGGCATTTA
Source organism: Firmicutes bacterium UBA6226 (assembly GCA_002441045.1). The sequence continues at coordinate 3,544 of DJWQ01000004.1, forward strand.
TTATACTTCGGAATCTGATTTAGTAGCCATTAACTCAGTTTATGATCAAGTTGCAGCAAAATATTCAAAACCCCTTGCCGTTGAAGTTCAACCACTTTCTCAGTTCTTTCTCGCAGAAGATTACCATCAAGATTATTTGGTTAAAAATCCGAATGGTTATTGTCACATCGACCTTTCACTGGCAGACAATTCTCTGATTGATCCGTCGGATTATCCAAAACCTGATGATGCAACACTTAAAGCAACTTTAACAGATATTCAATATAAAGTAACACAGATGGGCGATACGGAACGCGCTTATACCAATACCTATTGGGACAGCTATGATGATGGCATCTATGTTGATGTGGTCACAGGAGAGCCTCTCTTCAGTTCTAGAGATAAATACGATTCTGGCTGTGGTTGGCCAAGCTTTTCAAAGCCGATTGTTCCTGAGGTTGTCACTTACGCAAAAGACACCAGTTATAATATGGTTCGCGTGGAAGTTAGAAGTCGTTCAGGAGACACCCATCTCGGTCACGTTTTTAGCGATGGTCCATCGGAGCTAGGCGGATTAAGATACTGTATTAACAGTGCATCAATAAAATTCATTCCTTACGATGAACTCGATGCAAATGGCTATGGTGAATTAAAATCCTACGTCAAATAATGACCTTTACAAAATTGCTTATGGAGGCTCACATGTATAAACTATTAATCATAGATGACGAAGCGCTATTGAGAAGGGGCATACGTACTCTAATCGATTTTGAAGCACTGAATATTACAACTGTTCTTGAAGCAGCGAACGGTGTAGATGCACTTGAAATCTTTAAAGCTGAGTCTCCAGAGCTGATTTTGCTCGATATCAATCTCCCCCACATCACAGGGCTCGAACTCGCAGAACAATTCAAAACCATTAACCCTTACTGTAGTATCGCCATGCTCACTGGCTATGATTACTTTGACTATATGCAAAAAGCACTCAGGATAGGCGTGGATGATTATATTTTAAAACCATTGACTGCTAAAGAGATTTTTGAAGTCTTGACACGATTGATACGCAACTTTGAACAGACCAAGCGAATAAGAGAAGTAGATGCTTTGGTTTCTAACCTTTCGACAGATTCAGCCCCATCACCCGATCTCGTAAAACCACTTGAAAGTAGCTTAAAAGAAACCATCGATCAACACCTTTTTGAGAGCGATTTTTCACTTAGTAAGCTCTCTGAAATACTTGGCTATAACAGTAGCTATATCAGCAGCTTAGCAAAAACCACTTTAGGTATGACCTTTCAGGACTACGTACTTTCTCATAGGTTAGAACGCGCAAAGCTTTTGTTATTAACGACGGCACTCAAAAATTATGAAATTTCCGAAAAAGTTGGATTTACTGACGTTAACTACTTTAACACTCGATTTAAAATCGCCTTTGGCGAATCTCCCAAACAGTACGCAAAAAGGAATGGTCAATTATGAATAAACCACTCAGCACTCGTACACAACTGATTTTATATTATTTAGGGACAAGTGTTATGGTCACTTGTCTTTTTGCTCTGCTCATTTACTTTTCTACGACAAGTGCACTAAAAGCAAGTGAAACGCAGGTGGTTGAAGAGTCAGTAGATAAAGGTGGACAAGCGATTGAACTCTATATTGATAAATTAAAGGCTTTTACAAGCCTTCTAGCAGGTGCTCCCGATGTTTACGATTATTTGGAAAAAGAATCTGAAGCGGATCGCAATGGCGTACTTTCATTAATTGAGCTATTAAAAGCATCTGATTCAAATCTTTTGACGGTCATCGTCGTCAGCTCCGATGGGCGAATCGTTTCAAACGAATCCAAATTGGATATGCATACTTCTACGAATATGATGCAGGAGGATTGGTATGTAGATGCGATTAATCACAACAGCATGCCTGTCTTGACCTCTATCAGAAGACAAACCTTTACCATGGATCAATCCACTTGGGTAATCTCTATCGGTCAAGAAGTAAAATCAAGTCAAGGAGAGACGTTAGGTCTCGTCATCTTAGATGTCTCCTATAAAGCCATCAGCGATCTTATAAAAGGGGTTTCATTAGGCGAGACAGGGTATGCCTTTATATTAGACAGTAATAGATCCTTGGTCTACCACAGTAATCCAGAGAACTTTGTGAGCACCGGAAGCTTAGAAACCCTAATAAAAGCTTCAAGATTACCTGAAGGCTTTGATTCAAAAACCAATTTACTTGGCAAGCACTATCCCATTTTAGGCACTGAATGGACGCTTTTTAGTTTCTCTTCCTTGGATCGACTCAGTGTGGTCAATGGTCATTTGGTTAGAACTCTGATGATGATTCTAGCCATTTTACTCGTATTTTCTTTAGGCATTGGCTGGATGATTGCTACTCGATTTAGTTTACCGATCTATCGACTCATTGATGCTATGAAAACCAATCGTGGACAAGAAGCACTCGTTGCACCCATTCCTCATGCCAGCCTTGAAATTGATCAGCTTAGAAGGCAATACAATGAAATGAACATTCGATTAAATCAATTGCTCCAAAATATAAAAGAGAATGAAATTTATTTAAGAGAAGCCGAACTCGACTCCCTATTTAGTCAAATCAACCCGCATTTTTTATACAACACCCTTGATACGATTATATGGATGGCAGAATTTAAAGACACAGAGAAGGTCGTTTCTCTTACAAAAGCACTGGCAAACTTTTTTAGATTAAGTCTATCCAAGGGAGATCAACTCATCCCACTTGTAAGAGAAATCAGTCACGTATCTGAATACCTAATTATACAAAAAGAACGCTATGAGGATGTACTCAACTATCGTTTTAACTTTCCAGCAGAACTGGAACACTGTCTGGTTCCGAGATTCATTTTACAACCGCTCGTTGAAAATGCCATCTATCATGGTATAAAACCCAAAGGTGCACCAGGCTTAATCACTATATCTGCTATAGTTCTTGATGAAACGACTCTTGAGATTAACGTCTCAGATGATGGCGTTGGTGAAACTAAAAAAAACACCGAATCTGCTAGACTCGGCGGTATAGGTCTTTCAAATGTAAGAAAGAGAATTCAATTAATCTATGGAGAAGACTTTGGTCTTTATACGGATTCAGTTCCAAATGAAGGTTTTAAAGTGACCATTCGAATGCCACTCAAATTTGAATGAGTTTAAAAATCTTAATTATTTCCTTTAAACGCGACTTGAGAAGTCGCGTTTTTTATATCTGATACCTCCTGTTAAGAGGAAGAACAAAGATATGGCAAATAGTACTATCAATCTAGATAGGTTCAAGGCGTCACCAGATGTTTCTGCGTAACCAAATGGGGTCAACCATTTGATCCAAGAGAGATTAACCTCATAACCTAAAATTGAGTTCATGAAATAAAATATCAGAGAAAGCCCTAGTGCAAACTGTGGTGCTGCAGCATTGTTTTTTAATATCCCCCCTATAAACATACCCAATGTTCCAAGTGCTACTGTCACTATATACATGTTAAACAGCGCTCTCAAAAGTGCTAAACCATTAAACTGCATGAAAATTTTATTTGCATCCGGCACAGCTTTAATCAAATCAGCGGTTAAATTTTGCTCAATGATCAGATTCAGAAAGAACTTAGGGTTTGTCTTAAAATAATCCCTAAAAATATGATCTGTCGTCAAAAAGTCGGTTGATAATTTCCGGTATTTTTCTTGTTCCTCATGAACAGCATCAACAAATGCCTCTCTCGACATTTGGCTTAAAGCTTCATCGGATACAAAATTTTTAAAAAGAGCCAAATATTGATCTGGGTCCGCTAGCATGGCATCAAATAAAGCTTCTGGATCTTGCATCTGATCACCAAAGGTATCTATCAGTCCTTTTGCATCTATACCAACTGTATCCACTTCTGCCTGTTGCTGCGTCATACTTTGTAGCAACATATCATTTGTATAGGCATTAAAAACCGTTTCATCAATCACGAGCTTATTGGTCATCAAATCCGCTTTTAATGCGATTTGATCCACGCGTGCTTCGGTCAGTGCATTTGCATCGATCACCCAAGGCGCATGTTTCTCCTGTAGCTTAAGACTGCCCCATCCAACCACTGTTATAATGAAAAAAAAGGTACACACTAGAACTTGAAGCGATAGCCATTTTGAAAGATAAATTTTAGTTCTCGAATATGGCTTTAGGGCAAGATAGTCTATCGTTCCCAATCTTTCTTCTTTTGAAAGCATATCCGCCCCAACATAAGCAAAGAAAACGCCACCGATCATCATTACCCACATGGTGCAATAGGTGTTAAAAAAGCCAACTAGTGACTTCATAGCAGCTACCTCAACATTAAATGCACCTAGAATTTGATCCATCATACCAGTGGATAAAAAACCATCTAACACAGCCATATTTTCTGTAATCGTTGGATAGAACTGCATACTGATTGCCACCATTGTAACAATTGCCAATGCCATCCAAGATACAGGTTTGATTCTTTTTCTAATTTCAAACCGGATGAGTGTTATCATGTTTGCCTCCTTACTGGTAATAATGCATAAATAGCGTCTCTAAGCTTGGCGCATCGATGCTGACATCTTTGAGTGACAATTCACTTAGTGACTTTAAGATTTGAGTGACAGAGGCTTTCGTATGATAGACCACTTTCAGCGTTGTATCATACTCTCTTAGCTGACCATACATGACTGCTTCGTTATCCTCAGCCCATTTTTCAATGGCAGCAAGGTCATCCTTTGATAATGTCAGCGTGATTTCTTTAAGACTGTTAGCTTTCAGTGCTTCAATGGTATTAACCTCAAGCATTTGACCTGATTTTATAAGGCCAACGGTTCTACAATTGTTCTCTACTTCACTTAAAGTATGTGATGAAAGAAATATCGTACTCCCTTCGTTATGATACTGTCTTAAAGTAGACATCAAGACTTCTTGAATCAAAGGGTCAAGACCCGAAGTTGGTTCATCTAATACGATCAACTTCGGAAAATGAACAACAGAAAGAACAAAAGCAATTTTCTTCTTATTGCCTAATGACAATGCCTTAAATCGTTTTTTTGTATCGATGTTCAAGCTCTCGATTAACTCTTTTTCACGACCGATCATTATTTCTTCAAAAGCCTTAAGATTCTGAATGCCCTTTTGTTTGGCGATTTGATCCACTCGATAAAGTTTTCGATTAAATCGGAACAATGCCTCTACGGTTAAATCGCCATATAAACTCGCATCTGAAGGCATGAAACCTATGTTGGCTTTAATTTTATCAAAGTGCAATGAAGCATCGATTTGGTCTATTAAAACGTTACCACTTGAAGGCTTCAGCAAGTTCATCATCAGCTTAATTGCGGTTGTTTTACCTGCTCCATTGGGTCCAACAAATCCAAAAAAATCGCCTTCACGTACTGCTAAATCTAACTTTTCTACACCTACGGCTTTGCCATAATATTTTGTAGCTTGTTCAAATTTTATATGCATCCTTAAGCCTCCGTATCTTTAAATATGCCCCCAATGATCAGTGTGGTATACGTCCTTAAAAACTGATCAAACGGCGTTCTTATTTCTGACTTCATCGGAAGTAGAAAAAACAAGCTTCGCATTAAATCTACTGCTTCATCTCTACTAACAGTGAGAAGCTTTTCATCGGGAATTAACTCACTTAGCAGTGCTAAGTCTGCATTTAGCATACGCTCTCTCTGCAACTCGGTTGCCTTTGCAAGTAGACTTTGTTGTACTTTGGCATCGGAAAACGAAATAAATAAAAAGTTATCTGCCATCGCTTCAATTAAAGTCACAATAGAGTAAATGAGATAATCCTTTATACTTTCCGACTGTTCTTTTCCGTTTAAAATTTGTGACTGTATGTCTGCTTCAAATCGCATTAAAATCTCAAGAAAAAAGGCTTCCTTCGAATCAAAAAAAGTATAAAAAGCGCCTTTTGATATACCGACGGTTTTAGCGATCGTTTCTACCTTAACTGCGTTAAAATGCATCTGTTCAAAAGCATGTCTACCTTCTATCAAAAGCTCTTCTTTGATGTTCTCTTTTTCAAACTCCGTAAATGCTCTTCCCATACCGCTCCTATGACCCAATTTAACTTTGTAGTCATAGCTTAAGTAAAAACTATGACCCGTATGGGTCTTATAGTCATAGCTTAATCCCCTTTCTTATTTTTGTCAACTTAAATCTTGCTACTCATTTAATAAAGCAAAACATAGCGCCTTAAAACTTTTTTTGTGTAAGCATCAAGACATTTCTTACGCAGACTTTTACGACACAGACTTGTCTTAAATCCGCTTGTGAGATAAAATGTTGATTGAAACTATTTAGACAGTCAAAATAATTGGAGGCAGAAATGATCAAACAATTTATGAAATACTATAAACCGCATCGGTTATTGTTTACATTAGACTTAATCGCCGCATTTTTAATGGCTGGGATTGATCTATTATTCCCTATGTTCTCTAGGTCTGTCGTCAATACTTTGATTCCAGACGGTAATATAAAGATGATTCTCATTCTCTCAGGAAGTATCCTTGTTCTGTATGTAATCAAAATTGGTCTCAACTATTTTATGGGTTACTGGGGGCATGTTTTAGGTTCAAGAATTGAGTACGATATGAGACGCGACCTCTTTACACACATTCAAAATCTCGAATTTTCATTTTTTGACAACATTAAGACTGGGCAACTGATGAACCGCTTAACCGCTGATCTAAACGATGTAACAGAGCTTGCGCACCACGGTCCTGAAGATTTATTTGTTTCAGTTTTTATGTTACTGGGCTCATTTTTTTTACTACTTAGAATCAATGTTGCATTGACACTTATTGTGTTCTTTTTCGTCATCATGACCATTATCTACTCTGTCTTTATGCGTAAATCCATGATGTCAACTTTTAGAAATGTAAGAGTAAAGCTTGCTGATATTAACGCTCAACTTGAAAGTAGCTTATCCGGTATCCGTTTATCTAAATCTTTTGCCAATGAAAAGCATGAAATAGAGAAATTTCACGTAACCAACCACGCACACTTACATTCTAAAAAAGATTCCTTTAAAGCAATTGCCTCCTACCAAGCAGGTAATGGTTTCTTTATAGACATGATGACACTCTCGTCAATGGTAGCTGGCGGTATTTTCGTATACCAAGGCGCAATCAACTATGGCGATTTACTCGCATTTTTACTCTTTATCTCCTTCTTTACTAAGCCAATCCGAGCACTGATACAGTTAACACAACAATTTCAATCAGGCGCTGCTGGATTCGAGAGATTTCTTGAAATGATGGCGATGTCTCCTAAGATACAGGATGCACCAGATGCAACTGAACTATCGATGGTTAAAGGAGATATTCAGTTTAAGAACGTCACTTTTGCTTATGAAAAAGAGGCACAGCCTGTACTTAAAAATTTTTCTCTTGAAATTCCAGCTGGTCAAACCATCGCTTTGGTTGGTCCCTCTGGTGTGGGTAAGACAACCATTACACAACTCATTCCTAGATTTTATGACGTTTTAGAAGGGTCAGTAACGATAGATGGGTATGATATTAAGAAACTTACTATGTCATCGATTCGAGGTCAAATTGGAATTGTACAGCAGGATGTTTTCTTATTTTATGGTACAATAAGAGATAACATCTCTTATGGTAAACCAGGGGCTACAGATGAAGAAATCATCACAGCAGCGATAAGAGCTAACATTCATGACTTTATCTTATCGTTAGATGAAGGGTATGATGCTTTTGTAGGTGAAAGAGGCGTTAAACTTTCAGGTGGACAGAAGCAAAGAATAGCTATTGCACGTGTCTTTTTAAAGAATCCTCCTATTTTAATCTTAGATGAAGCCACTTCTGCACTTGACAACGAAAATGAATATGCGATTCAAAAGTCCATTGAGACATTGGCAAAAGATAGAACCACTCTCATTATCGCCCATAGACTATCTACTATTAAAAACGCAGATGAAATCTTGGTAATGACTGACAATGGCATCTCTGAACGCGGTAGCCACGAACGTTTACTTAAGAATAAAGGATTGTATAGCCACTTATATCAAGCACAGTTTAGAGGCTATATTCCCGATGAGTTTTGATGAGTTTTGATTCTTTAACTACTTTTAAAATTTTGTAGGAGAATATACATGGGAAAACTCGGTTTGGTAATAGCTTTAGACGTCGTCCGTATTAAAGTTGAAAAAGCTATTGTTCAATTTGGACTTGGCGAACCCTATATTTTAAATAATAATATGCTCAAGGTCGCACTTAAGAACTTGTATAAGAATGACATTCAGCTTCTAATCTTAGATGTGGATCATCCAGATTATGACTGGCAGGAGCTCTTACTTGCTGTGCAAACACATCCTCAAAACAAGCAAATTCCTATTGTTGCAATAGGCAACAGTTCGGATGCAAAATTCATAAAACAATTAACATCTAACGGCATCATAGATTACGTATCAAAACCTATAGAAGAGGTTCAATTTGTCAGTAGGTTAAATCTTATCATGCGTGATAAGGCTAAAAAAACACCCTATGTAGCTACTGAAACTCAGAACAACACTTCTACTGAGGTAGGTAAACTTGAAGCTATTATTGAGCAAAATAAAGATTCTGTAGCTTGGCATGAAAAGATTAGTAAGATTAAGTTCACTTGGAATTCTGACTTTGAGACACATATCGATCAAATTGACAAAGATCATAAAGAAATAATCGATGCCTATGAAAATCTTTACCTTAAAATGAAAGAAGGCATGGGGCACGAGTTTGTTAAAGAGTTGATCCATTTTCTAAACGATTATATCGAAACACATTTTGAGCGCGAAGAGGCTTTTATGGCGGAAATTGGCTATACAGAGCTTGAAACCCATCGTAACTACCATCAGGAGTTTACAGCTCAAGTTAAGCACTTAAGTCAATCACTAGGTGCTTCCACCAGCAATAGTGATTTAATAAGGGTGAACTTACTAATTAAAAACTGGTTAATCAACCATATCGTAAAAGAGGATATGAAAATTCATTATTTCATCCAGAACCAATAAAAATTTCCGAGCATCGCACCGTAAGATTTTACCACAAACGAGATTGCGACATAAAAAAATCGTCTTGATTAAGAGTTTCCAAGACGATTTGAATCATTATTTTACTACACCAAATCCTGTTATCAAAGTACCCTAAATACTTTGAAATAGGATTTTTTTATAACCATTCCGAGATAAGTTCAAATACGCTTCCGTCAGGATTATGTACGCTATACATTGCATCGAAATAGTAGCCTTTGTCCTTACCATATAGTCTATATACAGAAACCATTATCTTCCCATAAATCCCACCCTCGTCATAAAGCCGCTGATAATCATAAAAACCAATTGCATCGTATTCACCAATATATAGTGTAACTGGGCTCTCTACTAACTGAATGTGATACTGAAATCTTGAAGCATTTTCGATGAAAAATGTTTTATCCCTCTTCCAAATTGAAATCTCCTTTATATCCTTCAATACCAATTGAACTTTTTCAGGATCTTTTATTTGTAAAAAATCATTCCTTGAATTCTCTTTTACAATTTTTTCAATAATAAGACTTTCATTCTCATCAAATGATCCAATGGCGTTAGTATATTTAGGATGCAAAGCATTATAATTAACAAATAAAAGTAGTCCCACAAGCACACAGGTTATACTTATCGTCTGTATGATTCTCGTTCGCCAATGCTTTTGAATTTCGTTCCTATGCTCAATATAATCTTGTGTTAAAGTCAAGATTGCCTTTTGTAATTCTCTTGGGAATCTTTTCTTAAAGGTTAAGGTGTAATAATACGCATCCTCGAAAAAAAATCGTTTAACGTTAACCACTGCATAGTAGTCAACATTGTTATATTTAATCTCATACTCTTTTCCTTCGACTTTCATTTCGACAGTTGCGTTTGGCATTCTAAGTTGATCGGAAAATTTAATGATAAGCCTTTCAAGATTCTCTCCTTCAAAGCTTGGAATTTCAAAGCTTCTTGCAAACGATCCCGCTTGCTTAAAAGTACTAAAAAAGAAGGTTCCCAAGACTATAAAGATGGTGATGCTGGTACTTGAAAAATCTCTATTCGAAGTTGAAAGATTGAAAAGAACAACGAGCAAGGCAGCAGAGACGGTCGATGTGCTACCCAACACTTTATTTTGCCTCAAAACCAAGTATTCGTATGGACTATAGATGATTAATACGGCTATGATTGATATAACCACGAGCTGAATCCATTGCACCATTTGAAAGTTCCTCCTATTAGTCCGATTCTTTGTGCTTACCTGCTGCGACAAATGTACCTCCAATTAAAAGAGGTAAATAATAAGTGATTAAGCGCCATAACAGTAGTGCGGTAATTACAATCTTAGATGGGAAAAATATCTGATAAACCAGATAAAAGCTACCTTCAGCTCCAAGTGCAGCACCTGGTAAAGGGATAAAAGCTGTTACCATTGATACAAATGCTGCAGCACCGATCATGTAAAAGATCGATAAGTGCGTTAAATGAAAGCCATACCCAATTACAAGTGGAATACTAAAGAAAAATGTGAGCTGCAACACAGATAGAAAACCGATGATCAACCATGTACCTAAACCATGATGATTGGACTTCATCTGCTGATGAAATAGATTAATTTGATGTAGAACTTTTATCGTTTTTTTTGTTGTTTTTTGGTAATTGAAATGACGTCTTAAAAACTTTCCAACTCTAATCACTAAACCTTTTGTAAATCTATAATTATAACCAATCATCATTAACGAAGCTATAACGATAAAATTGACAACAAAACCGAGTGCACCCAAGTAGAAGAAATTTGGTATTTTACCCATAAAGAATGTCGATTCAAAGATTAATACAATAAAGCTATAGATGACGAGTACAGCCTGATAAACGATAAATTTCTTCGTTAACACAGATGCACCTGTTCCAAAAGGTACCTTGTGCTTATGAAGCAGATACAGTTGTGCTGGTTGTCCACCAGAAGCAAATGGTGTTATACCATTAAAAAACTGGCCTGCCATCGTAATTTTAAAGCTTTTCCAGAATCCAATCTGCTCCCGTGCATAATATAATAATTGATGCAAAATCATCGCTTCAAACAACCAATATGCAAGTATAAATAGAACACCTAACAATAAGAACAATGGCCTAATTGACTGTATTGCATGTATAACGTTTTTCCCTTCACCTTTCAGGATGAGAATAGAAAAAATCACGACAACACTGACAATAGGTATGAGCCATCTAGTTATACGCTTTATATTTTTTGCCATATTGATCACTGCTTTCTAATTGAATCATTTTTGCATAGTAGGTTTCCCACATTTTACCGACAGACTCTCTACAGTAAAATTCAGATCCCTTCACAGACTGATTTTGTATTTGTGCATAATAAGCTTTGTCTTCTGCTAGCCTTGTGAGAATTTTTGCAAAAGAATGATTGTCCAATGCTTTTAAATAGTAATCAAAGAGAATATCCTCATAGAGTTCCAAATCCCGCAGCACAAGAGGCAAACCAACATTCATAGACTCAAGAACAGTCATGGGAAAAAGCTCACTATAAGATGGTAAAAACAAGACATCTGCCATGTTATAAATTTCATTCATATGTGTTCTATCTACAATGCCAATAAAATGGACGTTCTTAGGTGGATTTGAGACAACATCGTTAAGTTCTTCAAAACCATCTGTAATTTTACCGAAAGAAAATCCACCTGCCCATACAAACTCAATATTAGGCAGCTGTTTTGCAACTTCTACAAAATCCAAAATACCTTTTCGGGTTTGGATTTGACCAACGCCTAAAACCACGTTGGCGTCCGCTTTAATTTGATAATTTTCTCTAACGTTTTTTTTCATTTCCGAATCTAACATATGAAACTGTTCTCTTGAAACAAAATTAGGGATATAAGTTATTTTGGATCTCTCAAACCCCAGCTCCACCAGTTTATCGATGAAAATTGGATTAACCGTTACAAGTTGATCCATGGTCTCGTAAAATTTCAAAATATACCAATAGAATATCGATTGCATCCACCTTGGCAGCTTAATACTCCCCTCAATGGTTTCAGGAATAAAATGCACCGAACCAACTTTTACGGACTGACGATGAATTAAGGCATGTAAAAAAAATCTAAAGTTGATGGAATGATAGTGAATGACATTGCCACTACCAAATGTGTTCAATTTTATCGTCATCATCTTATTCAATTTTTCCTTTACCAAATTAAACTGTTCTGTAAACGCGGAACCGACACCTTGTCCAGCTACTCTGTCCGCTAATGACATGACAGTTAAAACTGGTAATTCATTTGTATTGTTCTTTTTATTTTTAAATAGCATAACGCTTCCTCTCAAAAAAATAATGTCTTCATAAATATCATACGCTATAAATGTTAAGTTTTAATTAAAATGCTATTAATCCGTGATTAGAGCCTTAATCTGTTTTCAAACCATGATATTAATCAAAAAAATTCATTTTCTTTTTTCCAGTGATATAGCGTTGCATCACTTACTCTATAAATTGAATAAGTGAGAGGGGGGCTCTCACTTATTCTGGGTTAACTATTATGGAGGAAGATTTCAATTAGATTGATATCGTTCTGGTTTTTCCGGTTTTCCAAAGTAATACCCTTGAAGCTCATCACACCCACAAAGTAGCAGTGTGTTACTTTGAATCTCATCCTCTACCCCTTCTGCAACAACAGTAACATCAATACTGTGAAGCATATGTATGATTCCAGAAAGGACTTTAACGCTTTTTTCATCTATTAGTTTATGAATAAAGGATCGATCAAGCTTTACTTTATCAAAATTGATATTCGTTAAATAGATCAGCGAAGAATACCCTGTGCCAAAGTCGTCTAAAGCAACTGTTACACCTAACTTTTTAAAACTATTAATAAAATCAATACCATTATAACGCGTATCCATAAAAATACTTTCAGTAATTTCTATGATCAATTCGTTGGGCTGAACCTCGTATTCTTTTAATAAACGCTCTAAAAATAAGACATAATCTATGTCCATCATCTGCTTGCAAGAAAAATTGACTGCAATTGGAATAANNGCTGATAAACCATCGTAAAAACACTTGATTTATCATGAATTTTCAAAAGTTCATCAATCTCTGTTTGAAGCTGTAAAGCTTCATTCATCGTAAGCTTAAACTCTTTATATTGGTTTTTTCCATTGCGTTTCGCCTCAAACATAGCCATTTCTGAGTACATAACAAGTTCCTCAGCATCTAGTGAATGCTCAGGAAATGTTGAATAACCAAGACTTGCGTTAATAACTACTTTTTTACCTTCGATAAACATCGGTTGTTTTAAAGTGAACATCAGCTCATTAATCAGCGTCTTCCATTCATTTGGTGATTTTTGAACATCATCAATAAAGGCAATTACATATTCATCGCCACTAAATCGTCCAACTATATGCTCAATCTGACTGAACCGTCTAATTCTAGACGCAACTTCTTGAAGTACCAAATCACCAAATCGATGGCCATTGATGTCGTTTATCATCTTAAAATCGTCTATGTCCAATAGACAAACGATTCCCTTTTTCTTCTCAAAGAGAACAGTACTTAACTTCCTTAAATATCTGTGTCTCTTGAGGAAACCTGTTAACTCATCAAATTGGTTTTGGACCGATATGTATGGTTTGCTACTTCTATCCCCAACTATTCTAATTCTTTTCACTTACTCACTTCCAATCCTCAGACATGATTAATCTTGTCTTTTACTTATTGAATGGAAAGCATTAATCAACTGCACTTCATTAAATGGTTTCACCAAGAATGATGCTGCGCCTAACTTAATCGCTTCTCTTACAAGTTTTTCTTGACCGACAGCTGTCACCATCACAACTTTCGCCTTTGGATTTATCTGTCTGAGCTTCTGCAACGTTTCAAGTCCATCTAATTCTGGCATGGTGATATCCAATGATATAATATCAGGTCTGTGTTGTTCAAATAACGAGAGTGCTTGATAGCCATTTTCCGCTTCAGCAACAACGTCATATCCATTCCCTTCAAGTATTCGTTTTATAGTTTTTCTCATAAACATTGCATCATCAACAATCAATACTCTTGTCATAGCTTCCTCCGAAATATCATCTTATATCGACAATGATCTATGCGATGGGCGACACAGATTCCAATTTATGTATTATATTTACCTACCCATAAGGATATTAAACATTTCTTTTATTCGATTCCCTTGCTGAAATTTATATCACTTTTCTGTATAATAAAAATAGAATAGATAAAGGAGCGAGCATGATACATTTTAAAAGGAATTTATATTATCTTCTCGGTAAGATACATTTAGATATCGATGAAATTGACATGACGCACCCACTTCTGCTACATGTGTCAGATACACCATCGATTTTCTTTTCAGAACTATCTCGAATTATTAAATTGATCAATCCTGAACTGATCATTCACACAGGCGATCTCGTCGATAACATTAAACTCCAACTTTATCCTGGTGCGATTCGACACTATGAGCGTGAAGTGCTTTCATTACTAAAAATACTGCAATACTCAAGTGCTAAAGAGATTCATATTTCTGTTGGTAATCACGATTCTAGTGAATATATTCATTCAAAATCGGGTAGAATTCTCGTACACGATGCACCACACAAAATAAATACTCACGGATATGAGATCGCTTTTGATCATTATTTCCAAAATCTTGCTTCTTTGAATGCCAACCTTTATCTTTACGGTCATGATTTATCAGAAGAACCTCAAGCATCAGAAGCTATATATTTAAACGGGATTTCAACATTAAACATTATTGATCTGACTGACTTAAAAATTTATCGGTATGCCTATCCTTGGGGGATCGACGATGCGAGGTTAAATAAAAAGGGCATTGGTATTTAACTTAATAATTCTTGAAAGGAGATCTTATGTTCTCATTAATTAGAAGTGGTCCCAGCACCTTATTGCTCAGAACAGTTTCCGTTGAAACTGTTACAAACTGGTTGATTTCGAACTTTTCTGCTTCTATCTATGACGTGGACGTCGCCTTCAATATGGCGAATGAGTCCAGTACAATCCTCTATCTCCTTGACTCTCAAGAAGAAGTGGTCCATTTCTCAGACATTCATATTGCACTTGTTATAGATATGACGACAGTGAATTTTCTTTGCCAATTTCTATTTCATGAGGAACGTCCACCCATTATATCGATGCGACCAGCACCAAAACTACTCATCATGCGAGCAGTCGGTGATAAATCGGCAGTTATAAAAAAAATTCACGCTGATTTAGGTGGGGAAATTGGTAGTTTTAAGAGCCTTTTAGATGCTGGTGACAACCAGTCAACCATCCTCGCTTTAACCGATAAACCTTTAAATAAAACACTTAATTTCTCAGACTTAGGAGAGTCATTACTTAAGCTTCAAGGTAATTCAGAGCACTATTTAAAGGAATTACGTATGCATGCACTCAGTTATCTGAACATTGGTCTTGGCAATAAGGACTGGCATGAAATCGAAATCAGAGTATATGATCGTTACGGTGCATTTTCTCTACACTACGATAAGCTAATGGATATATTAGATGAACTGGAGGTTGGCATCGTTCTAGGTGAATCTTGGTCAAAGGATTATCCAAGATTTTTAATGTCGATTGAAGTGTATCGTATTCGATTTTTCACATATTTTGAGCCCGTTAAAATCAAATATTTACTGTTAGGGCTGGAATATACACAATCAGGTACGAGAATTGTGGATTTTGACGTCTATTACAATCGTAAGAAACTAGATTGGAACGATGTTTTAGAGAAAAGATCAATGAAGTCAAGACAAGAGGTTGGCTTAGAATCACATACAGAAATTGTTTGTTCCCTGAGCGAAGAAGGCAGAGAGCAATTGGCATATTATGATGATGAAATCATGAAAACACGAACTTCTTAAATAAATATCAAAAATAGAAAATCCTATTTCAATCTCTCTTGTTCTTAACAAGAATGAAAATGAAATAGGATCTTTATTTTTTGTATGATCGCTTGGTACTAACCCAGTGCAACATCTAGAATCATCATAACTGAAAAACCTACCATCGCTCCAATCGTTGCGATGTCAGTCTTTGATCCTCCTTCTTCACGCTGTGCTTCAGGAATCAACTCTTCAATAACGACATAGATCATCGCACCCGCTGCAAATGCTAACGCATAAGGTAAAATAGGTCGAATAAAGAGAACTGCTGCTGCACCAAGAACGCCAGATATAGGTTCCACCAAGCCAGATGCTTGCCCATATAAAAACGCCTTTGTTCGACTAAAACCTTCTCGTCTTAATGGAATCGAAACTGCTGCACCTTCAGGAAAGTTTTGAAGTCCAATCCCTATAGCGAGTGCAATCGCACCAGCAACAGTTGCACCAGATAAATTACCTGTAGCTGCTGCACCAAAAGCAACACCAACCGCAAGACCTTCTGGAATATTATGAAGTGTAATCGCTAAAACCAAAAGCACACTTCTTTGCCAAGTGGTTTTAACACCTTCAGCTTGAGAGGTATCTAATCCCATGTGTAGATGGGGTAAAATCTTATCAACCGCGTAAAGAAATCCACCGCCTAATAAAAAACCGACACTTGCCGTTAGCCACGCCACCTGTCCCAGCTCCTCCGCCATTGCGATCCCTGGTGCTAAAAGTGACCAAAAGCTAGCCGCGATCATAACGCCAGCTGCAAATCCCAGCATACCATTTAATACAGTCTTATTAATACTTTTAAAGAAAAATACCAAAGAAGCACCAAGTGCAGTTACACCATATGTGAATAAAGTACCGATTAAAGCTTGAACAATCGGGTCAAACTTCAGAAAAAAATCAATCATAATGTCCTCCAATTAAATATTAATATGAACATTATACCAAGATACATACCCTCTTAAACTTAAAATACGATAAAAGGTTAATTTTTACTAATAAAGGATTCTATCAATCTATAATAATCCATGTCGAGTATTTTAGCTGAAAAATAAAACTTCGCGTTTATGATACTTGAAATCTTCTTTCGGTATGCTTCTATAGTTTCTTCATCTAATGCCTCTTTACCCTCAGCTCGTGTGAACTCACCCGTGTTAGAATTATATCTGCCTTCATCCGTAATAAAGCTTCTGTTGTTGAACATGACAAGTGCAGGTGTAGTGGAAAATAAGTCCCTTCCCATTAATAGTCTCGAGTCATATGGCATTCCTAACAAGTTAGAGAGTGTCGGTAAAATATCTAAGCTCGACGCAGGTTCACTGTAAACTGAAGGTGTCATACTTGGTGTATATAATATAAATGCATTTTTGTATAGTTCAAAATTCTCCTCAATGTCATGTCCTGCTAACTCACTCATTTCACCTACCGTTAATCCATAAGGATAGTGGTCTGCGCTTAAAGCAATTAATGTATGATCCAACTCTCCAGCTGCTTCTAATTGTTCTAGTAGACTTTTCATAGCTAGCTCAAGTTCATATTGACAAGCTAAATATGCCTTAACGTGGTCTGAATAAGGTAAGTCTTTAACCAAATCATAATGCTTATAGCTCATGGCATTTCCATTAAAATCATAGAACATATGACCACTTACAGTCATATAATACGTATGAAAAGGTTGTTCTGTAACATACTCAGGAACAGTGACCTCCATCATTTCAAGGTCTGACTCAGGCCAAGATTGAGTTACATTTAGTCCATTTCCTATGCCTTTATAATCGTAGCCCATATTGGGATGTGATAAATGACGATCATAATACGTATACGTATGATTGTGGTAAGCTTTTGTCATATACCCGAAGTTCCTCAGCTGGTTACCAAGTGCAAAAATCATAGCATTATCAGCAGATTCTTTATAACTCCATACGCCACTTTTTGGAATAAGTGATGTGGTTGCAACATATTCGCCATCAGAGGTGCTTACGCCCCAGAGTGGAGTATAAAAGTTCTCAAAATAGACACCTTCATGCATCAACTTATACAAGGTCGGTGTAAAACTCTCACTTACTGCCAGTCTTGAAAAGCCTTCTGCAGTAATTAATATGAGATTATACCCTTCATATTTGCCAGTATATTCGTTTTTCTCAGAAGGTTCGACTGCATTAAAGTACTGATGCATTTCAAGAACAACTTCATCCGTTTCTTGATTAATCAGATCTTCGAAATCAATATTAAGTGCATTGTACTCAACGATAGGCGCTTCAGTTGCAGGTTCAGTCGTCACTTCCTTCATAGCATCGGTCGTCTCAATGATCTCTTCAATTGTGGGAATTTCTACTGCTACTTCTTCAACCGAATAGCTTAATTTAGGTTCCCAATCAAATAGAACTCTTTGTAAGTCAATCCTCATATATGTTGGCAATCCCAACCGCTCCACTGAAAATTCAGGATATTGAATGTTGTAATACAAACTATACGCTGAGTTGTCGTCTTTACTTGTGAAGTTCAAACTGAATCTACCACCAAATTGGAGTATAATTGCGATTATAATTAATAGTCCAAGTGCTTTCAGCGAAATACGCTCTACTTTCTCAAATGTAGGCAGCCTTTTCTTATGTTTAAAAAATCCATACAAGATTGAAGGCAACAGGAAAACCAAAATGAAATACCAATTAGATAATGCTGCGGCTAAACCGATATCTGCAAACTCCATTACTTTTCCAGTATTCCCTGCTGAGTACGCCGTATAATACGTTTTGGTCAGCTTAAAATAGACCATTTGTGTAATAAAAAGCAAAGTCACAATAAAAGCTTCAATTAGAAAAACTCTACTTCTGGCTTTTCTCGATTTAAAAGCGAAAGTAAGCAAAGTCAACAATACTGCGAAAACACCATCAAACATTAGCCCAAATAATAAGCCTGACGTAAAAAAAGCTCTATGATTAATTAAACGAATTGCACTTTCATAATAGAAAAATATTGCAAACCATAGTGATAAAACTCTCAAATGCTCAGGCAGAGTTTTCCACTTCTCAATTATTTTCACTTATGCCTCCTAATCTGCTATTTTCAATACCCTTACCATTATAGCAAAGTTTTCATTAAAAATCTTGCTAGACAAGTTAAAAACTGCTGTTTATTACCAGAGCAAATAAAATCTTCAGGCATCGCGCCTTCCGATTTTACCACAAGCAAGTTTGTGGCTTAATAAAAAGATGCTGCAATTAATTGCAGCATCTTAATTCACATCTATTATTCTTCAATTTGATAACCATGACATTCTAGAACTGGTAATACAAAGATATAGCCAACACCTTTTTTGTTAACCGTATCCATTTGTAGTTCTTCTTTGATCATACTTACTGCTTTTCTCATTTTTTCTTCACTGTGGATAACACTAACTATCGTTTTATTATAAGGCTTATCGCCTTCCACTAGTTTTCTAATCCCCGCAAAAATTGGAACTTCCATTTGATTTTCTAAAAGGATTTTACCCATGCCAACACTGTCGAGTGTTGTTGCACCACATCCGAGTTTAAAAAAGATTTGATGAATACTTTTAAGTTTTGTCACATCGTTTAATACTAAAAATAATGCGTAATTCATACTTTTCCTCCCGTCGTACACAGATTAAGAAGCGTTTCCTTCTCCAGATTTATGAACAGCGAACTTTGTCGATATAGGACCGACGATTTCCGTAACAATCGTCGTTGCTAGAAGAATTGTTACTACGATTGTACCAATATCGGTGTTTGGGAACTCTCTGTTGACTGTTATCGCAAGACCAACAGCAACCCCTACTTGCGATAATAAACCTAACCCAATATATTTTTTCACAGTTTGAGGCGCATTAGATACCGAGGCACCTATAGAAGCACCTGTCACTTTGCCTAAAATTCTAAATAACAAGTAGGCAACGCCTAGTATACCAATTTGAGGAATATAACTAAAGTTTAATCTTGCCCCTGCGAGTATAAAGAAAGCAGCTACGATCGGTGGTGAAAAACTTTCTAATATGCCAAAGGCTTTGTGTTTTTGTGGTGATGTATTTGCAACCATAATTCCCATGGCCATTGCTGATAAAAGCGGCGATAAGCTGAAGGTAGACGCCAAACCATCTAATAGTAATAACGCACCTATAATGAACGGTAATAACTCATTATCTCGTTTTGAATACTGAATCAATGCCGTTAAGAGTAAGCCCACCAGTGCACCTACAACTAAGGAAAATACTATTTCAGTGAGTGGTAGAACCAAAACTTTATTGAGTGACAAAACCTCGTTATTAACAAACACCTTTGCTATTGAGGCAGCCATCGCATAGATGACGAGACAAATGGCATCATCTACAGCAACTACGCCTAAGAGCGTGCTGGTCAATGGTCCGCGTGCATTCTGTTCACGAAGTACCATAACGGTTGCAGCAGGTGCTGTAGCAGCCGATACTGCTCCAAGGATTAAAGAAATAGCGACATCTTTTGTAATAAGGAGCGATGCAGCGGTGACCATGAAAAATGCACCAAACGCTTCAAAAAAGGCGATGATAAAAATTGACTTGCCCAGTTGTTTTATAACACTTAACTCTAGTTCACTACCGATGTTAAATGCAATAATACAAAGTGCAAAATCGCTAATAAATGACATTTGGTTGATTGCATCTCCGGTAATAATGTTTACGCCAGAAACACCTAATAGCAAACCACCTATGATGTACCCCGCCACTGCTGGCACCTTAAATTTGTTCATGATTTTTCCGCCAACTACACCCGTAATTAGTGCAATTCCCAGTATGATAAACGGATTCATAACTTACACTCCTTAACTTGATTCGTTTGAATTTCTTATGCGCTTAAAATATCAACACACCTATTATAGTACAACCAAATTACAAATACAAACGAATATGCAAGAAAAGTGCCAATATTAATAAATCATCATAAAAACTATGCATCCAGAATGAAAATTTTTGTAGATTATTGCTTTTACTTTAACATAAAAAGGGGAAGTCACTTAATATCCTGTGACTTCTCCCTCATTGCTTCCATGTACATTAACCTGAATGCTTTACTTTTACCTGATTCTTTTTGTTTCCATATTCAAATTATTTTAAGCGTTTTAGTACTTCACATACAAATTTAAACGTTCTTTCTGTAGAAGAAATGCTTAACTTCTCAAATGGTGTGTGCACATCGAATAAGTCTGGTCCTAATGAAATCATATCGATATCGCCAACTTTTTCTTTTAAGAAGCCACACTCAAGTCCAGCATGAATGGCATCTACTTTTAACACTTTTCCGAACAAATCACCATAGACCTCTTTCATGAGTTCTCTTATAGGTGATTCTAATTTATATTGCCATTCAGGATAGTCTGAAACCAAATAATTCTTTGACCCAGTCATTTCGCTAATAATAGCAAATCTTTCGTTTATTTCGTTCTTAAGTGATTTTACTGAGCTTCTAACCGCATTTGTAAATCTGATACACTCAGCTTCATGCGTTAAAACACCTAAGTTGGTAGAACTCTCAACCAAACCTTCTATACCACCACTCATTGTTTGAACGCCAAATGGCGTTAAACGAATAATGTGAATCAAATCTTTTTTTGTTTTTTCAGAGAATACTTTATTGCTTTTTTCAGTTTCAGATATGACGATTTGTATGCCACCATCTGTTGCCATGAATTCGTTAACGAACATATCTTCTGATGCTTTTACCACTGCGTTAAGTTTAGATACATTCTCATAAGCTATTTGTAGTGTTACTTCAGCTCTTTTAGCAATCGCATTCATCTTCTCACCACCAGAAATCGTAACCACTTCAAATGGTAATTCAGTTTCGATATTTGCTAGTAGTCGTCCCAATAATTTTATCGCATTTGCTCTATTTTTATTAATTTCAATACCAGAGTGTCCACCGTTCAAGCCTTGAATCACAATTTTAAATGCCTTAGAATACTCAGCAGATTTCTCTTCAAAAGGATATTCAATGATATTATTAACACCACCTGCACATGAAGCAAGTAGGGTTCCTTCTTCTTCAGAGTCCATATTAATGAGTATATCTCCTTTTACATGCTCAGGATCTAATGATACAACGCCGTCCATGCCTGTCTCTTCTGCAACCGTAAAAAGTGCAATTAGGTTTGGATGCTCTATCGAATTTGATTCAAGTATGCTCATTGCCATCGCAACCGCTATGCCATTGTCTGCACCTAGTGTGGTGCCTTTTGTTTTAACGAAATCATCTTCGATAACTAGCGGTATCGGTTCTTTAAGAAAATCAAACTCAAGATCATCTAACTTCACACATACCATATCCGTATGGCCTTGAAGAATCACTGTCGGTCCATTTTCATATCCTTTTGTTGCTGGTTTTTTTATAATAATGTTATTGGATGGCTCTTTTATCACTTCTAATCCAAGTT
Organism: Firmicutes bacterium UBA6226; assembly: GCA_002441045.1. The sequence goes on from DJWQ01000004.1 coordinate 25,904, forward strand.
GTTTTGCGAAATTAACTAAGTAATCCGCTACACCAGCTTCATTGCCTGATTCTCTAGGAATTCGAGTTAATTCTTCAAAGTTCTTAAACACGCTTTCAGGTTGTAATCCATTTAAGATGTAATCCATATTAGTTTTCTCCTTTTACCCATGTATAAGTTTTTTGTTTTCCTTCAACAATCCAACCTTTGCTTATGAAATCTGCTAAAATTGCATCCACCACAATTTTGGGACTTTCAATTACAGCTTTTTTTCGACTCCAAAATAAAGAAGCCTTTGTACCTTGAATTGACTCAACCAAATCTGAATACCCTAAGAGATTTTGCTTTTGAAAGGCTTTCATCATCTTCTGTTCACATGTTTTAACCAGTTTTATACCCATTTCTTCAGATTGGCGTTGCTTTTTGATAGTCCCCCAAGCCATTATGAAGGTAATCGCAAGTGCAAAAAATAAAATTTCTAAAATAGTAATTAACATAGCATACTCTCCTTTAATGTATCGTCTTAAACAGGCTTATGCTTTTGTATCAAACTTAATAAAACTATTATTCCGAAGTATATTGGCATACGAACCCATACGCTCATAAAGTGGTTCTACTGCATCACCAAATTGTAATTTAAACTCTTCAGAGATTGCGCCAAAATCCTTATTACCATCAATTGCTTTCCATATAAAACTGCCATATTGATCAAGATCTATTTTCATCATCGCCGGTGTTTTAAAGAAAAGTCTAACGACTTTATCTAACCAGCTGTTTCTGTCTATTTGAATTTGTACGATTTGTGAATCAAGAGAAATCCATCTGATTTTCTCATTTTTTTTAGGTACGATATCTAAAAAATTTACTTTTTCCTTTTTAGCCATTGTCCACCTCAAGATAGAAGTTGAGAGGATAAACGATTATCCTCTCAACCTATTTTATTTAATTAGTGCTTCTTCAATTTTCTGAAAACAGAGAAGTGAATAAGTGAATATGATAATGCTACGAAGAATAATAATGCACCGATTTGACCTAAATCAATACCAAGAGCAGTATCTAATCCTACTACAGCAAATACTGCAAGCAAGATACCAACTAAACCTTCACCAGCGATTAAACCAGATGCGTAGAGAATACCTGATTCAATTTTATGCTTGATGTTTGACTCTTCGTCAGCTTTACCTTCAACTTTGTTAAGTTTTTTATCTAAGAAGCCTCTGATGATACCACCCACCATGATTGGTGTTGATAAATGGATTGGTAAATAGAGACCGATAGCGATTGGAAGAACTGGTAAACCAAGTAATTCAATTGCTAAACCAACGCCTACGCCTGTAAATACAAGTGCCCATGGTAAGTTACCACCCATAACGCCCTCAACAACAAGTCTCATTAACGTTGCTTGTGGTGCTGGAAGTTCTGATGAACCGAAGCCCCATGCATTGTTAAGAAG
>DJWQ01000119.1 GCA_002441045.1 Firmicutes bacterium UBA6226
AGCTCGAAATTACTGATCCCTGAAGTGTGCGTTAAAATTTGATGGATGCTAATCTGGTTGCCATTGGGATAATCGGGAATAAAACGGTCAATAGTATCCTCAAGCGTTAGTATTTTACGCTCACAAAGCTGAAGGATAGCCGTTGCTGTCAGTTGTTTGGTAATAGACGCAATCCTAAAAACTGTGTTTGAAGTAATTGGTACATCGTGTTCAAAATCTGCCATCCCATAGCCTTTTGAAAACAAGACTTCTCGTTTATTTGCTATGGATACACCACCATTATACGCAATCTTCTCTAAAAAAGCTTCAACCCTTTTAACCTTCTCCAAAATAGACATACACCTCTCCTTTCAGCCATAACCTCTTAATTTAATTCTACGCTTTTAATCCTATGGTTAACCAAAAACTTTATGTATGGATTGACATTCACAAAGCATCTATCCCCTTCTAAACTAATTCTTATTTTATTCTAAATTAATTGCAATATTTTGAGTTCATAATCGTCTTATCTAAAACAACAAAAGGAGCAAGACGATTATGAATATAAGTAAAAGAGTTGCATTTACACTTGGTATCTTATTTTTATTCCATTATATATTTGGAATATTTAGTTCAGTCCCCGCTTTAGAAAAGTCAGACTATCTGCAAAAACTCTCAAGTATCGAAACACAAGTATTGATCGCCGTATTTTGTCAGGCTGCTATGGCAATTGGCTATGTTTGGATGTCTGTTTTGTTTTATCCGCTACTCAAAAGATTCAACAAGACTCTAGCCATTGGCTATTTTGGTTTTAGAATTATTGGAGCCGCATTCCTATTTGCTGGAATCGCTTCACTTCTACTCTTACTTTGGTTAAGTCAAAGCTACATCGTAGCTAGTACTTCTGATATAAGCTACTTTACTATCATTTCTGAGATATTACGTAGAGGCAGAGACATTCTTAACCATGTCGCAATGATTCTTCCTTGGAGTATTGGTGGCATAATTCTATATTACGGTTTATCAAAAGTAAGTTTGATACCTAACTGGTTATCTAAATGGGGAATACTCGGCTCAGCATTTACATTAATAGCGACTTTATTGCTAATGTTGAATGTCATTGAGCTCACTCAACCCATCTACTTCATTCTAAATACCCCGATCGCATTAGGTGACTTAGTACTAGGGATTCTTTTGATAAAAAAAGGCTTAAGCACAAAAAGAAAGGAGATGCCCGATTATGATTTTTCTTGATGATAGAACACTAGATGAGGACCAGCTCACCCTTGAAATTGAAAAAATAATCTCTAAACACCAAATCCCTTCAGTATCGATAGCCATCATTAATGATAATGAGATGGTCTATCAAAAAGCTCTAGGCGTTTCAAATTTAGTAACTCAAATGCCCGTTAACAGTCAAAGTATCTATGAAGCGGCATCTCTTTCAAAACCCATATTTGCATACTTTGTTTTGAAACTAATTGAAGAAGGACTGTTATCACTGGATCAACCATTACACGATATTTTGCCTCACACGTACATTTCTTCAGAATCAAAGGACGAATATAAGTTGATCACTGCACGAATGGTACTTTCACATCAAACAGGATTTCCTAATCATGCATTAGGAGAAAAGATAAAGCTTGCTTTTAAGCCTGGAACTGATTTTATGTACTCCGGAGAAGGTTATCAGTACTTGGCAAATGTAGTCGCTAAACTTAAAGGCATTGATTGTGGGCCGGAGATGAATACTTTATTTCAAGACAAAGTTACAAAACCTCTAGGAATGAATAAAACCACATTTGTATGGAATGAACAACTCGAAACGTATAAAGTTTATGGACATGACATCGATGGTCAACCTACTCAAAATAAACCCAGTCAGAAAGGCTCGAATGGCAATACCTTTAATGCCTATTCAAGTTTACATTGTGAAGCTTCTGATTATGCAAAATTTATTATTGCAATGCTTAAACGAGAGGGGTTAAAATCTATTACATTTGATGAGATGCTAAAAGAACAGACTGCATTCACTGAAGAGAACCCGCTAAAAAAGGAAATGGGACAAACCGGTTGGGGCTTAGGGTTTACACAAAAGCGAACCTCTAAATATACCATGCATTTTCATACAGGTAACAATCACGACTTCCAATCTTATGCACTATTTGTTCCAGAAAAGCAATACGGTTTGGTCGCCTTTATAAATAGTGGACAAATGGTTCCATTCTTGGAAAGCCTATCAAAAATCATCGGTCCACAGTTTTAACATAGAGACCGCTTGGGTAGAAAGGACATGAGGATTATGATGAGCAATGGAAGCTAACAGAGGTGATGCTATTGATTAAAGATGTTTTAGCACGACATTTTGAAAAAAATACCCTTATCTTTAGGCGCTATCTAAAGCGTAAGTTTAATGCGCTTAACGATTATGATGTTGAGGATGTTATTCAGCAAACTTTCATAAACATAATGGGTAGAGGAAATGATTTCATCGATATTAAAAACATAACTGCCTATACCTATTCAGCACTTCAAAACACAGCGAAGGATTATTTTAAAAAGCAAAGTCGCGTTGAGCTCTGGGAGACACTACCAGATGAAGAGCAAGGCACATCACTCGAGTATGACATCATGAACCAAGAGATGAATGAAATGCTTATCTCAGCTATAAACTCACTTGAGGAAAACTTAAAATTCGTCTTTGTGGAAACCATGATTAAAGGTAGAAGTTATAACGAACTTGTCGAGGAGACTGGAGAAAAGCTAGGCACCTTATTATCAAGAAATAGCCGTGCCAAAAAAAAGCTTAAAGAAGCTTTACAAGAATATATGGGAGGAACTGATCATGATTAAAAATTATATTCCGAAAAAAAATAAACTACTCAAAGGGATTGGGTTTGTCATCATATTCGTTGTCATCGTAATGGGTATAGGGTTGATCGTTAATCTATTATGGAACTGGTTAATGCCCGAAATATTCAATCTTTCAAGAATTTCTTACATTCAAGCATTAGGACTCTTGGTGCTCTCCAAGATCTTGTTTGGTAGTATTGGAAGTGATAATACGAACAAGAAAGAAGAACCCGTTATGATAAAAAGCACACCTGCATCTTATGAAGAGCGACTCTATGAAGAATGGTGGCAAAAATCTGGGGAGCAAAGTTTTGAAAGTTATTTAAATCAAAATAATACTGAGGAGAAAACCATTGAAGGACAATAGAAAATTCTGGGATAAAGCTGCCAAAAGCTATGATAAGAATGAAGAAAAGGACAAAAGCGTTTACGAAAATTTGTTTCATACCATTAAAAATTATTTAAATAACGATGATTACATGCTTGATATAGGCTGTGGAACAGGTGTTTTACACGACAAAATATCACCTCATGTTATGAGCATCACTGGGATTGATTATTCTGAAAAAATGATAGCCATCGCAAAAGAAAAGGCTACTCAAAATACACTTAATAATGTCGAGTACCTATGCGAGTCTTTGGATCAGATCACTTTAAGAGAAAAAAAATTCAATCTTGTTACTGCTTTTTATCTTTTACATCTACTGCCTCACTTAGAGGATGAGCTAAAATACATCCACGAAATGCTAAACCCTAATGACATCTTTATCTCAGTTACGCCTTGCCTAAAAAAGTCCCATTTATTAGGGGCTTTTCTAAGTTTTTCAAGCTCTATTGGACTCACTCCGGAACTTAAGAAGTATCAGTATGAGGATTTGGTCGATCGAATGGAAAAAACTGGTTTTAAAATTATTGAGGTTAATCCAATACGAAAAAGCACTCATGAATACTTGATTGTTGCACGAAAAATCAATTAAAAGTCATTTTGAACTTGTTCTCATAAGAATCCCAAAAAAGCGAATTTTGATACGTATAAACCGGTTCATAATCTGCATAACTCAGTTCAAAGACTTGAAGGATATCATTACTAAAAATGAAAGCTGCATTTCGTTCAAAATCATTTTCAGATATGCTCTTGCTTTCAAATTTTCCTGTACTTAAATCATACCGTTCAATCCCATATACTGTTTCGCCTTGATAGGTAGTGCTGCCAATATAGAGAATCTCATTTCTAAGATCATTCCGCTGCATCAGATGCAGCTCTACGTGATCTGCAACAAATGTATGCTGTAGTTTTACTTTAAATGTTTTCGCATCACAAATTAAAACGAGCGTCCTATCTAAACCACCCGCGTGAGGCACATCTAGAAACTTAAAAATTACTAAGACCTCTTCTAATCCCACTTCAGTAAATGCACCAAACTGTACAGAATCGAGTTCTATTAATTGGCTCAAGTCTGTATCCATCATCATTTCTAGATAATCTTCTTGACTTCTATCCACTTGATTGAAAAGGGTAGTCTCTAAATCAATCGAGTTTTTTGTGTTAGGCGTACATGCTGTTAAAAACAAACCAAATAAAATTACTCCCAAACTAAACTTTATGTATTTAATCATCATCGACTCCCTTCTAATAATAACAATCATAATATAAAAACGCATGATTTGGATTGTCAACATTCAACTCTCCAATTAGAACTCAAAAATAAGGGTATGGATACTAATGATACTTTCTTACATAAATATATATCATTTTGTATATCCAATAAAGTGTAATTATGGAAAGGGGTTGTGTTAGGATGAAAAAAGCATTATTGGGGTTATTGATAATCATCATTCTAGTCGTTGGTGGTATCTATGTATTTGTCAGTACAGGTAAAAAGGTAGATGTCACTTGGACTGAGGTAGACTATGAGAGTGCTTTTGAAAAGTCACAAATCACAGTTGGAGATATTGAAGAGTTGAACCTCGTGACATTGGCAAAAGGGGATTTTACAACCTCTGGGACCCATACCATCGAGGCGTCTTTTACAAACGAGGAAATGAGTGCACTCATTGATACAGCAAATGCAAACGGTGGTCCAATCACCGACTTTAAAGTTTCATTTAATGGCAGTAATCAAGGGGAAATGAGTTTCAGATTAACCGATGCCTTTATTGATTTCATTAAAGAGCAAAATATGGTTGAATTAGAAACTCAACGATTACTTGCTAGCATTTCACCTTTTACTTTAGCTTCCACAAGCTCTAGTATGTCAGATACGGTTATAAAAATCATCACAAATGTCGCTGCAAATAAGCCTGTCTATGCTAAGGGGACTTTGATTCGCACGAGCTCAAATTCAATCAGTATCGACATCACCACTCTACAAGTTGGACAGCTTCAAATGAGCGAAAGTGTCATCAGCAAGGTAGAAACAGAGGTCGTAAGATTCGTGAACGGTTTAATCACCAGCACCAATGGTTTTTCTATAGAAGAACTTCGTGTGGAAGACGGAGCTCTTTATTATAAAGGTACACTCCCAGCTGAAATACAGGGTACTAAGTTAAATCAATAACCGATAGTTATGTTGAAAATAAGGCTTCCTAATAAAGTTACTTCTTCTAAAAAATGAAACAAGAAATTATTTTTTTTAAAAAGGTGTTGACATAAAATCAAACGACTGATAACATAGTTTGCATAGGAACTGTTTTAATGCGAACTAATTTTGAGCGGGGTAAACATGCAAAAAGAAAATCCATATGCGTTTCAAATCCTTCAGCAAATCCGAGAGCTCTACGGGCAAATCAACTTAAGCTTCTCACATAGTGACCAGCCAACATCTGAAGATACAAAGGGCATCGTCAGTCATTTGACACCGCAACAGCTATTGGTTGTGAAGCTAATTGGACACGATGGTCAAACGACCATTTCATCGCTTTGTCAGCAAATGTCCCTTTCTAAGGGAACCGTTTCTGGCATCGTCAGTCGGATGGTTGCGATGGATATTTTAGAAAAGCATCACGACACAGAAGATCGAAGAACCATTTGGATTCGTTTTAGTCCATCGGGGAAAGAACTTGCTAAACACTTTCGATCACATATGTCAGATGTTTTAGACGCTCTCGTTCAAGATTTCACACTAGAAGAACAAGCCACATTATCACATGATTTAAATCGATTGATCCAATCGATTAAACAGAAGAAGGAGTAATTTTATGGAACCAAAATTAATTTTAGCAATCGTTATGATTTCATCAGCACTTGTATTTTACACTTGGGGCGTTTGGGCGGAACACAGAAAAGGTCGCCTTGAACCTAAGCACCTAATACTTTTCCTCATCGGTCTATTCTTTGATACTTCTGGCACGCTTACAATGAGTGTTATCGCAAAAGGCAGTGACACCATTATCACAGGTATTAACTGGCATGCGATTACAGGTGGTCTCGCGATTGGCCTGATGTTAGTGCACGCACTTTGGGCAGCCCTCGTACTCAAGAAAAAAGACGAAAACTCACAAGCGTCCTTCCATAAATTTAGCCTTATGGTTTGGTTAATCTGGTTAATTCCTTATGTTAGCGGTGCATTCGTCGCAATGCGATAATCCGAAAATAAAATTAAGCTGAAGTCTTTATAATCTTAGACTTCAGCTTTTTTTATATTTCGGCACTATTAATTTTTTTCAACTTAATTGCTTTTCTCAATTTATTGCATCTCTCAATTTATTGCTTTCCTAAATTGATTACTTATCTTCAATCTCAGAAGGTTGCACTTCTTTGAAAACCGTTTTACCATTTTCTAAATTTGCCAAATATACCTTAGGCGCCTCTTGATCCGTTGCCACCACAAAGGAAAATTCAACGTTTGTACCAACACCCCACTCACCTTTATGGTTAGCGCATACTAGAGAGATTGCACCAGCAACGCCATTTTTTCGTTTTAGCTTCTCTGAAAACGCCTGAACCGCAAGATCTGCCGCATCCTGTGGCGAAGCCCCTTCAGACATACGTCTTACGACCTCATAGGACAAGCAGCCCTTCATAATATCCTCACCTAGTCCCGTCGCAGTCGCCCCGCCTACCTCACTGTCTACATAAAGCCCGGATCCAGATAGCGCAGAGTCACCGATACGACCCGGTTTTTTCATAAAAAGACCACTGGTAGACGTCGCAGCCGCCATAGAATGCTTACGATCCAAAACCACCATCCCCACAGTATCATGTCCGTCATAAGGACTTAAATTTTTATCGTTAACTTCCTTAAGTCTTTCCTGCCAAGTCTTTCTCGCTGCCTCAGTTAGCATATTCTTTCTCTCAAAACCATTCGTATGCGCATAAGCGTCTGCACCTGAGCCCACCAAAAATATATTAAAACGATCCTCACTTAACTTTTTCGCAATCGAGATAGGATTCGCATAATCCTTAATCCCAGCAACCGCACCAACACCCAGTGTGTCCCCGTTCATATACGCTGCGTCTAGCTCTACCACCCCAGTATAATTCGGCAGACCACCATAGCCTACTGAGCCGTAACGCGGATTGTCCTCCACGCACTTGATCGCCTCTTCTATCGCCTCAAATGCACATCCCTCTTCCTTTAAAATCTCTGATCCCTTTGTGACACCCTCAAGCGCCATTCGCCAAGTTGCTATGATTGTCCAGCTCATATCTTACTCCATTTCTTAATTTAAAATTATCATGTAATTACTTTGTCAAACTTATTATAAATTCATTTTTGAGGTAAAACGTGCTTTCGCCTTTCTGTAACACTGTCTATCGCAGCTAATTTATGCTTTCCACAATAAAGTCGATAAAATAAAGCTTCAAATACTCCTTATACACAAGTAAACCCACATTGCCCTCAAACATAAGCGAAAACTGCGTTGCATTTACTGAAAATTGCCTCGTGGTCATATCCTCAAACTCAAAGTCTACCACAAAATAAGTTGCGACTTGCGTCACCCCACCTCTCGTATTATAACTCTGACCTCGAATGTCTTTTGCAATCACCTTAGCGCTTACCACTATTGGATCCATAGAATTGATCTTGTATGTATTGTAACCCACTGCACACAGTCCAGCTAACATAATACTTGATAATAATGACATGCTGCACCCGAATTTAAAATTACTCTCATTCATACTTATGTATAATTCATTCACACTATAATAAACACCACTACTATCTTCATCGTATAAATCATATTTTTGCTCTGGATAAATGAAAAAGATAAAAACCGTCATGGTGATTATTAAGATTGGAATAAAAGCAATAAAAACTGTCAGCCAAAAACGTTTGTGATTGATCATCTTACACCTCACTATGTAAATCGGATAAATATTTATTAAACTTTATGTATCTATATTAACAACCTTATCGTTTTCATACAATCCTTAATAAAAATCTTCAAGCATCGAGTCTTCAGATTTTACCACAAACGAGATTGCGGCTTAAAAAAATAAACCACTAAATGTCACAGTCGTATGACATCCAGTGGTTCGTATATCACTCTATCATCAGATATAAATGAGAATCTTCTTTTTCATTCGTAGATCAATGACTGTGAAAAATGGATTAATAAACAGCTTCAAGTATTAAAGTGCTAATCGATTCAAGTGGTGCATCTACTGGACATAAATTCCCATTATATCTTAAGTAAAACGAATGCGCTTGCTGAGTTGGATTTAAAATGACTACGACGATTTTACCGTCGGTATTTTCAAATGCAGTCACCTCTAACTGATGGGTATATCTTGAAAAACCTATTCTTCTTGCACCTGGTTTGATATATCTACTGAAATGTCCGATGTAGTCATAACTCAGATTATAACGGACATCTAAACCATTTTCAGATAGCATAATTGGCGCATCACAAAGATTGTTCACGTGATTCGGTCCGCCCTCAAAGTCTAAAAATAGATTCCAGTCAAGAAAGGCATTCATCCCTGCATTCATACTGCCGATGATCTCATGTGCATACATTTGAGCGTTTTTCAATTGACTGTCAGAAGAAAACTTTGAATATTCAATACAGCCTTCCGTAAAGATCAAAAGTTTATCTGGGTACTTTCTTCTAACCAGCTCAAGTGCTTCAAAATGATCACCACTGTACCAATGAAACCCTACACCACCAACGGCATTGTTTGTAATTTCATCGCTACAAATCGTCTCTGTCCGATCAAAAATCCTCTCCTTATTATGATCCCAAACGATGAGATTTACATCCTCACATTGGCTTTTTACAATGCTATCAATAAGGTAATCTCGTATAAAGATTTGTTCTTCCTCGGCGGTATAAAGACATGAATCCCAGCTTTGCTTCGCGTTGGGTTCATTTTGAACGGAGAGTGCAAAAACCTCATAGCCCATTTTACGATATTCTGTGATGTATCTGCACAGATAGTCTGCCCATAGTTTTCTATACTGAGGCAATAAGAACCCACCGTTGTTTTTTTCACCATTTGACTTCATAAAAGCTGGTGGGCTCCATGGGGATAGCGTGAGCTTGATAGATGGGGTCTCTTTTAAAGCATCATTTAACAGCGGAAAGATATACTTTGCATCCCTCTCTAGCGTAAATGAATTGAGGTTTAAATCATTTGGATCATTCATTGCACTGTAATTACCCAGTGCAAAATCGCAGCTGTCTATCGGGCATCGACCCAGCACATAGCCCAGTCCACCCTCGCTAAAATAATCATACATAAGTCTTTTTTTAGTACTCTCAGACATTTTCGAGTAAACATAGCCTGCCGACTCGGTAAATGCGCCTCCAAAGCCGACATACTCTTGAAACTTTTCTGTAGGATATAGATTAATGATGTGAAGCTCCTGATTGTTTACATCTGGCGAAAAAGAAAGTTCTTTTATGATCGTCTCTTTTTTATTATCCTTATAGCTCGTCTGAATTAGTTTCATTAAACACCTCTTTTCAACTCAATTTCATCTAGCAATAAGTCCCCCGTCTTGCAACATATCTTTAGTCTGTGTTGTGTGAGACCCTTACTAGATGTATTTCGATGATACCTAAAATGAAAGACTTTATTTTCTAGATTAGTAGGTGCGACAGCTTGATCATCTATAGAAATGGTTACTTTGCTTGAAATACAATCATCATCTGTATAATTGCCCCCAAGCTTTTCAGATAGCTTTACAGATAGTTCTACAACATCCACGTCTGTTCGAAAGTCATATGAAACCGATTCTCCTTGCTTCAAGGCTACAATTAATCTTTCCTCTTCTGGCTGTGAAGCGCCGTTATGTCTTTTATAGTCAACTTCACCTGTCTTACCATTCTCAAATAAGATGTCGATTGGGTCACAGCTTCTCAAATCAGCGCCTTCACCACGCACTTTATCACTTTTAGCCTCATATCTGTCATATGCCTCAGCTGGAATGCTTAAAGGTACTTTCCTAAGCAGTGAATTGACCACCTCTTCGTTCACCTTTGGTTGTGCGATCGACTCTAAAAAATGGTTAAAAATAGCTTGAGCTTCAGAAGGCTCTATAAGGTCACCTGTGATTACTCCCTTTCCTTGTAGAAATGCTTGATTTTGCTCTGCCCAAAGCTCGATCTTATGCCACTGTTCTGGTTTATCAAAAGTCATCGGCGAATTTTTACAGATCATCTTTTTATAACTCCAAAATGACCAACTGATTTCCAATCGCTCTAATAATGGAAACATTGTCGTATACCAATCTAGATTGTTCTCGCCACTTTCTCCCATGAAAAGAGGTATTCCCAAACGCTCACTTGTTTCTATGAAAGCGGTTATGCTCTCTTGATCAGGATTGCTCCAATACTTGTGAAACTCTAGGACAATACCGTCTTTTACATCCTCAGGTGATAAAGTGTTAAACACTGAAAAATCAGTTGCCCAGTGAAGTCCCTCAAGTATGATTAAATGCTTTTTATCAACGGCCCTAATTCTCTTGATTAACTTTTCATAAAGTGGCATAAGCAGGTGATTGTACTGACTGAACCAGTTCGGTAAGGGCTCATTGAGTAAATCGTAGCCTGCGATGATCGGTTCGTCTTTATAGCGTTCTGCCAGCATACCCCATAACTCAATTAAATCCTCCTCATCCTTAGGATTTGTGAAAAGACTAGGCAAATCCTCTAAGCTGTCATCTATATTGGCACCCGTCTGACCACCAGGTGCACCATGCATATCTAACACCACGTAAATCTCATATTGCTTACACCATGCAATCGACTGATCGATCAATGCAATCGTTTCAGGATTAAATACGATTTTATCACCATCAAAAGTATACAGATGCCTTGCGTTGATTGGCAATCGGACTGAATTTAAGCCACGATCTGCGATAAACTTGATATCTGCTTCTTTAATATAAGTATCATAGTAACGCTTCCAAAACGTTTCTGCATAAGCCATACCACAAAGTGCTTCGATCATCATTTCCATACGTCTAGGTCGATCGCATTTATCGTATAACCCCCACATATAACCTTCTGGCAACAGCCACCCTCCAAGACCAAATCCTCTTAACAGGATAGTGGACTGCCCACAATAAAGCTTTCCATTTTTCGCTTCTAAATACGTCATCGGTTGGTATCCTTTCATCTGCTTATTCATCTATTTACTTATTTACTAATCTTATCTTATCTAATTACTAATCTACTTATTTATCTACTTATTTATCTGCTTATTTTTCTGCTTTTATATATGGTTTTTTCTCTGGTTTTTTCTCTGGTTTTTTCTCTGGTTTTTTCTCTGGTTTTTTATCTGCCTTTTCTTTACTTTATTATCTGCTTTAATCTAAAAATCTATCTCTATTATAGTCTAGATACCTTGTAAAATGGTTTATTATTTTGATTTAGAATTGATCATTTATCCCTTTAAAGAACCCTCGGATATGCCCTCCAAAATTTGCTTTTGGAAAAAGGAATAGAATATAATTACTGGCAGTGCCGCGAGGATCAGTGCGCTTAGGATTGCGGTCCAATCGCTGCTGTACTGACCAAATAATGTATTTGTAGATAAAAGGAGCGTATACTTTTTATTATCTGAAATTACGATCAGTGGTAGTAAAAAGTCATTCCATATCCAAAGCACGTTGGTGATCACTATAGTGATGGTCACCGGTTTTAACATAGGCAGCACCACTAAGAAAAACGTTTGAAATGCGTTACACCCATCTATAGCTGCCGCTTCTTCCAGTTCTATCGGAATCCCCTTCACAAACCCATGATACAGGAAAATCGCCATACTTACTCCAAGACCAGCATAGATAAACGATAGCCCCACAAGTGAGTTTTTAATGCCTAAAGCCAAAACCACCTTATAAAGAGGGATCATAATGGAGCTGAACGGAATCAGCATCGAGAATATAAAAAGTCCAAGGATAAATGCAGACAGCTTGGTCTTCGTTCTACAGAGACGCCACCCAGCAAGTGCTGAAAACAGAACCATCAGAGTAACACTTAACCCTGACAGAATCACTGTATTAAAGAGACTTCTCATGTAATGCATTTTGTTAAAGGTCCTAATGTAGTTGTCAAAGCTCAAGCCCTTTGGGAGTGCCATTACATCCGTTAAGAGCTCGCCGTTTGTTTTAAAGGAGTTCATAATCGCCATCAGAATCGGTAGCAAGCAAAAAAAAGCGGCGATGGTTAAAAATAGATAGACTAAAATCTGTGTAAGTCGTAATCTCTTAGTCATTGATTACACGTTCCTTTCTACCAAATTGAATTAATCATTTTGATTGTATCGTTCAATTAAATTGAATTATTAGATTTGATCTTACTGTTTGACTTGATTGTATCCTCCAGTTTTACGCCTCTTGTTCTTTCTTTTGCATCGCTCTAATTTGAATGATTGTTATCACCAAAACGATTGCAAAGAGCACTGTCGACTTTGCTGTGGCATAGCCGTATCTGACGTTACCTCTAAAAGCTTCCTCAAATATGTTCATCGCCGTGGACTGAGTCGCTCGGCCTGGTCCACCACCTGTCAGTGAGTAGATGACATCAAAAACCTGAAAGCCCGAGTTGAGTGTCCAAAAGACACAGATGGTTACTGCATGTCGAATCATCGGAAAAATCACATGCCAAAACTGTTGCCAAGGATTTGCCCCATCTAAAAGTGCTGCTTCCTTAAGCGCTGCTGGGACGCCTTGAAGTGCCGCCATATAAATGATCATGAGATAGCCCACTGCTCCCCATGTAGCGACGACGATGATTGCGATAAATGCATATTTTGGATCGCCAATCCAAGATTTATCTAAAAAGGTCCAGCCCCAATTATCTGCTAAGTAATACATTACCTTGGTAAAAATAAACATCCACATATAGCCACCAATGATCATGCTGATCATGTTTGGCATATAGAAAAGCGTTCTAAAAAGTCCTTTTGCGCGATGTAGATTTTCGATTACAACCGCCAGTAGTAAAGCTATGATGTTTGTTACAAAAACCATCACGATGACATATTTAAAGGTGAATAGCACGGAGTCCCAAAAATAAGAATCCTTTATAACCTCTATGAAATTGGACAATCCTACAAAAACATAGGTTTTATTAATGCCATTCCAATCTGTCATTGCATAATAAAGTCCCGATACAGCTGGCATTAGCTTAAAGATAAGGTAGACGATTAAAGCAGGCGCAACAAAGAGCATTAAGCTCGCATTTGCTTTAAAATTCTTCAAAGTCAATTCCTCCATAGGTTTAAAAAAATGGCGAGCTTTCGCTCGCCCTTTTTACAAGTTATTTGTTACTACTTTTAAAGACCTCGTCCATTCTCTTAACAAAATCTTCTTTAGTGATGGTTTTTACATAATATTCTTGTAGGAGCTTGCCTTGTTCGTCGGTTACAGCCGATGGCAGCACCAAATCCTTGTAAGCTTTGCCTTCAGCGACGAAAGCTGAAGCATCTGCCACCCATGAAGCTGGCTCATAATTGTGAACGGTAGCAAGTGGGTTGAATGAGCATGCTTGGAAAAGCCCTGCAGAATCTTGATCATCAAGAACGTAGTTTGCAAACTTTAGTGCCAAATCCATTTCCTTAGCATCTGGATGAACCGCTAAAGTTGTAGAAGTAGATAAGTTGACGAGTGTACAAGCTTCATTGTTGTTCACAGGAAGTGCAAATACGCCTAGTTTCATATCTGGATTAGTGGTCATGATTGTACCAGAAGCCCAAGTGCCTTGAACAAACATCGCAGCTTTACCCATTGCAAACTCAGCTGCACCTGACTCTGAACCCATTTCCATCGCTCTTTCAGTGCCATTTGCCATGATGAGGTCGATTGGACCAAAGATGTCGATGACTTCTTCATATGACCCATTGTCTGCATACATACGATCGACCCAATCAGGAAGCTCGCCAGATACTTTGCCGCCAAGTGTAAGTGCCGTCATAAGCTGTGGTACCCATTGTTCTTGATAAGCTAGCATAAATGGTGTATAACCTTTTTCTTTAAGTACTTCAGTGATATTTTTAAGATCATCAAGGGTTTTAGGAATTTCAACTCCTGCATCAGCAAAGATTTCCTTGTTGTATAAAACGCCCCATGCTTGACTTTCAAGCGGAACCCCGAGTAGTCTACCATCTATTGAAACGGTTTCTCTAACATTGTCATAGATCTTATCTGCAAGCGGCTCAGCTGATAAATCGGTTAAGTTACCTGCTTTATCATAGGTTGCGATATTGTTGCTGTGTAGTGTGTAAAGATCTGGTGCATCTCCCCCTGTTAATCTCGCTTGCAAAACACTTTCGTATTGATCTGAGCTTGGCATTTCCAAATTCACTTTAACTTTAATGTTTTCCTCAGCGAGCATTTTCGCTTCGAACTGTTTCACATACGTATCCCATTGATCCATATACTGTGGAATACTCATCATAATATTTAATTCAGCAACTCTAGGACTTTCTGTACTCACAACCTCAGTGGTTTCTTTAGGATCTGACGCCGTGTTATTTGAACAAGCTGCAAGCGAAAGAACCAAACAAACGATTAGAGATAATACTAGAAATTTCTTCATACTTTTCCCCTCCCAAATTTTAGTTTATGACTAAACCTAATACTATAATCTCTCTTTTGAGGTGATAATACATTATCTATTCTTGCTCTGATTCATTGTCCATTTTTATGCTCTCTCTCATCTCACCAGGGGTTATCCCAAAATACTTCTTAAATTTTTTATAAAAATGCGCCTGTTCAACATAGCCGACCAGATAGCCCACCTCTTTAATCGGTAATTTTTTTTCTAGAATTAATTGCTTCGCTTTTTCAAGTCTCACTGAATTGAGATATTCATTAAAGCCTTCCTCGTACGCATTCTTAAAACACTTGCTCAAATACGTGGGACTGATATAAAACCGTGTCGCCGTTTGCTCAAGTGTGATTTGATTTTGATAATTTTCATCGATATAGTGCTTGATTTTACCTATGTCTAGCTTATTTCGGTTGAGACGAAGCCATTTGACCGATTGTGCCGTCTTAATATAAAGAGATTTAACAAAGTAAAGCATTTCATCGCTGGTGCATTCCTGACTAAAGACAAAGGCACACTCATTTGTACTAAAAATATCGTTGATCTTAAACTCATTTTCTGAAATAAAAATCTTAAGCTGAGACATGAGGGTATAGAAAATAAAGATGAGATCGCTTTTATTTGAAAGCCCCTTATCAGCCTTATCCTGCTGATCAAATAGCCTTTGAATCTTGTTAAAAACGCTGTCGAGAATCTCTTCGTCATCGCTGTACAAGGCTTCGTATGCGGCTACCTTTTGTTGGTTAAACGCCTCTGCCCATGTTGCCGCCATAAACTCATAGGAGGAAAGCTCGAATTGCAAGCCACCTTCCAGTTGTAGTCTGCTTCTGCTATACGCTTCATCTAAGCTGATAACACAAAGCTCTAACTGCTTGTTCAGCTCATCTGGCTTTATGGGCTTTAGTAAATAGTCTGAAACACCCAGTTTTAGTGCCGTATGAATGTACTCGAAATCGTCATAGCCACTGATGATGATCACTTTTGCAGTACTTCCCGTCGCTCTAATGGATCGAATAAGTTCAAGCCCGCTTTTTTTAGGCATATTGATATCTGTTATAACAATTTCAGGTTTTAATTGACGGATGAGCTCTATACCGAAATCGCCGTCTGAAGCCTCTCCTACGATTTCTATGTCCAGCGCTTCCCATCTTCCTAAGCTCTTTATTACTTCCCTTGTCCAAGCCTCATCGTCTATAATGACAGCTCTGTAAGTCATAGCGCCACCTCATCCGTTACATATTTCATCAGAACCGTTACCGTTGTGCCTTCGTTTATTAAACTTTCCACATAAACGCCATGCTTGTCATCCTCACTTTGAAGCTTGATGCGTGAAGCTACATTGCTGAGTCCGATGTGCGTCCCCAGTTTGATGGTTTTCTCAGCGTTTTCTTGTAAAGTAAGATTGATTTCAGCTACCCTTTCAGGCGGCACACCTAGACCATTGTCATGGACGACAAGCTTTAGATCCCCGTTTGGTGTGACTTCTCCTTCAAGTGAAATCATCCAGTCCCCACTTTTGTGAAACAAACCGTGCTGAAAGCAATTTTCCACTAAAGGTTGAAGAATCAGCTTTGGCACTAAAGCATCCATTGCCGCCTCGCTGGTGTTCGTGTGAAACTGTATGCGGTTGGCAAACCGTTCGTTTTGGATGCTGAGATAGCTGTTCAGATACGTAATCTCTTCTCTGAGCTTGACGACCTCCTTGGCATAATTCAGTGAATAGCGCATGATGTCGCTTAGTGCTAGTGTGATCGAATAGATTTCATTGGCATTCTTTTTGAGTGCCATACCGCCCATTACCTGCAGTGTATTATACATAAAGTGTGGATTGATTTGGGCTTGAAGGGCTCTTAGCTGCGCCTCTTTTTTATTAATCTCACTTTGATATTCTTTAAGGATCAAATTGCGATTTCGCGTCATCATGATATTAAAGCTCTCGTGTAAAAATCCGATTTCATCCTGACGATGGGTTTCAAGCTGAGGCACTGGGTTGTCCAGTGTAATGGTTTGAATCTCCGTCGCAAGTGACACGATGGGCTTACTGATGATGTGTGACAGGACAAATGAAAATACCAGTGAGATCAATATGGATAGACCTGCAGCAAACAAACCACCGTAAAGTGTGGTATTAAGTGCCGCAATGATGGTTTTATTGGGAACAGACTGAAGAATTTTAAGTTTGCCGCCATTTACAGAGCGATAAAACCAAAATGCATTTGATTTTTCCATCTCAAATGCGGTTTCATCTGTTGCACGTGCTAGAACATCTGCGATATCCGCTTCATTTAACGCTGTCTCCCCCTGTGCACGTTCTATGATCTGATCGTCCTCATTGAATACTAAAATGGTTTCATCCTTATTGGTTTTAATGTCCTCGAGAATGGCCTGAATCTCATAGGGTCTAATTCTGATCACCACTAACGCCAATGAAATGTTGTCGCTAAAGCGGTTCATCTGATGTGTTATCACGACTTCTTTTTCTTCGCGAGCAAAGACCAAGTTGGTTTGCTTGTCCACACCCCTGGCTTGCCATTTTTCAATATACTCGTTACCCTTTAGAAAGAGCGCTTTTGAACGCTCAGCTCTTATGACTGAACCGTCGTTAAGATTATGTAGTTCGATGGAATTGATAGTATTGTCCATACTTATGGTTTTATTAAGTTGCGAGATCAGTCTCAGCTTGACACTGTAATTCACATTCTCACCGACGCTAAACCACGATAATATATCACTTTTAAAGGATTCGTCCACTTCGAAACCATAATACTTTTCAGAATATTTTTGGGTAACGAGCTCAAGTCTATTTTGCAGCCAACCAGCACTCATACGATGTGTTTCGATCACTTGATCCTTCATGGTCTCGTAGGTGATCACGATCGCCACAGAGGTTACGATGACAACTGATAGTAGCGTAAACAGCAGCATGCTGATAAAGAACTTTCTTCTTATGGACATTCTCTGAAGCTTATCTTTCATCCTAACCATCCTCTTATTCTGATTTCGTTATTGTATTTATTAGATGACTTTAGTTGACTTAGTTGACTTAATTGACTTCGTTCAATTTAATTCTTATATGATACATGACTATTTGTAGTTTGATTCAAGACTGTTTTACAACAATATGATAATTCAGTTCATTTCTACTTTCTATTAACTTTATGATTTAATTTAACTCTCTATCTAAAATTTTATTTTTTGTGTTCATTATAGCATACATTTTTAAAAGGTGTGCAGAATGTCACTTACAGGTCATAGGGCTTGACTTAATACAGAAATCGGACTATATTTCAATTAACAGTGATCTC
>DJWQ01000233.1:0-1283 GCA_002441045.1 Firmicutes bacterium UBA6226
TATAAGTTAACGTTTGCTTTAATAAAGTCGATTGTAACTTGTGTTGGTGTTCCAGGTGTAAAGATTTCTTTAATGCCACTCTCTTTTAAGAATGGAATATCATCTTGTGGAATAACGCCGCCACCGATCACTAAGATGTCTTCTGCACCTTCTGCTTTTAACTGCTCTACTACTTTTGGTAATAAAGTGTTGTGTGCCCCTGATAAGATACTCATCGCTACACAATCTACGTCTTCTTGGATCGCTGCACTTACGATTTGCTCTGGAGTTTGTCTTAAACCTGTGTAAATGACTTCCATTCCCGCATCTCTGAGTGCTCTTGCGATGACTTTCGCGCCTCTATCATGACCGTCTAATCCCGGCTTTGCTACTAATACTCTAATTGGTCTTTCCATGTCCGTTCCTCCTCATTCTCTCGGCTCTTATAAATTCACTGATTGTTGGTATTCGCCAAACTCTTCTCTCATGACGCCACAGATCTCGCCAAGTGTTGCATACGCTCTTACTGCATTTAAGATGTACGGCATGACATTGTCTGTACCATTACATGCTGCTCTAAGTGCGCTAAGTGTCGCTTCGACTTGTGCGTTGTCACGTTTGCTTCTAAGTTCAACCAGCTTATTCTTTTGCATTTGGCCTACTGATGGGTCAACACGTAATAAACCTTTTGGTGCTTCTTCTTCGATTTGGTATTTGTTCATACCTACTACGACGATTTCACCTGATTCTACTTTCTTTTGATAATCATATGACGCATCCATAATTTCTTGTTGGATATAGCCCATATCAATCGCTTTTGTTGCGCCACCGATTTCATCGATTTTCTTGATATATGCCATTGCTGCATCTTCGATTTCTTTTGTTTTTGCTTCAATGTAGTACGAACCTGCTAATGGATCGACGACTTCTGCTACACCGCTCTCATTTGCCACGATTTGTTGTGTTCTAAGCGCTACTCTTACTGAATCTTCTGTTGGTAATGCAAGCGCTTCGTCTTTTGAGTTAGTGTGTAAGCTTTGTGTACCGCCAAGTACTGCTGCAAGCGTTTGGATGGCTACCCTTACGATGTTGTTTTCCGGTTGTTGCGCCGTTAATGTCGATCCACCTGTTTGCGTGTGGAATTTAAGTTGCATTGATTTTGGATTAGTCGCACCAAATCTGTCTTTCATGATGCGTGCCCATAATCTTCTTGCTGCTCTATATTTTGATACTTCTTCTAATAAGTCGTTGTGTGCGTTGAAGAAGAACGATAATCTCGGTGCAAAGTCATCTACGTTTAAGCC
>DJWQ01000233.1:1297-27652 GCA_002441045.1 Firmicutes bacterium UBA6226
TCTGTTGGGAAGATGTACGTTCCTCTTGCGATGTACTCTTTTAAGATATCGTTTTGGATTGTACCTCTTAATTTTTCTGATGATACACCTTGCTTTTCTGCTACTGCGATGTACATTGCAAGTAAGACTGACGCTGGTGCATTGATCGTCATGGATGTACTTACTTTATCGAGTGGAATACCGTCAAATAGGATTTCCATATCTGCCAATGAGTCGATGGCAACGCCTACTTTTCCTACTTCACCTTCTGAAAGTGGATGATCTGAGTCGTATCCGATTTGGGTTGGTAAGTCGAATGCTACTGATAATCCGCTTGATCCTTGCTCTACTAAGAACTTGTATCGCTTGTTTGACTCTTCTGCTGTTGCAAAGCCTGCGTACATTCTCATCGTCCAGAATTGTCCTCTGTACATCGTTGGTTGTACACCACGTGTAAATGGATATTGTCCTGGTAAGCCAATATCGTTCATGTAATCGATATCTGCGATATCTACTGGTGTGTAGTATCTGTTGACTGGCGCACCTGAGCCTGTTGTGAACTCTTTTTTACGCTCTGGTCTTTTTACTAAACTCTCTTCCACTTTAGCAGTTTGCTTATCAACTGCTTCTTTGATCACCATTACTTGTTTTTGATCAAACATTGTAACCCTCCTTGTTATTGGCCGCATAATTTTGTTTTCTCTATTTCATTGAACCTGTTTTTAAAAATTTTGAATGCCATGAAAGTGCTTCGTCGATTAAATGGCTTTCATGTTTTGTAGGCAATGCTTCAGCTCTTTCAAGATAATCTAAAAGTCTAGGTTTATAATCAGGGTGTGCACAATTTTCGATGATTGCTCTTGCACGTTCACGTGGTGATAATCCTCTTAAATCCGCAAGACCTTGCTCTGTAACCACAACTTGAACATCGTGTTCTGTATGATCGACGTGTGATACCATAGGTACGATAGAAGAAATGTCGCCATTTTTAGCAGTTGAAACCGTTGTAAATATTGAAATATAAGCATTTCTTGTGAAGTCGCCAGAACCGCCAATACCGTTCATCATTCTAGAGCCCATAATATTAGTAGAGTTAACATGGCCATAAATATCAATTTCGATTGCTGTATTCATAGACAAAACACCAAGTCTTCTTGCTACTTCAGGATTGTTGCTGATTTCCATAGGTCTTAAAACACAATATTTTGTGTAGTGATCTATGTTATCGTAAAGTCTAACTTGTCCTTGCTCAGATGGTGTAAATGAGGTTCCAGAAGCAACGGTCACTTTACCTGCATCTATAAGGTCAAACATACAATCTTGAATTACTTCTGTATAGCAAGTTAGGTTTGTAAAGTTTGATTCTACTAAACCAGCCATAACTGCATTGGCTACAGAACCAACACCAGACTGAAGTGGGAGTAAATTTTCAGGTAATCTACCAGCTGCCACTTCAGATTCAAAGAATTTGATAATATGATTGGAGATTTTTTTAGAATCAGCATCGATTTCACCAAGAGGTCTGACTTTATCTGTAATATCCGTTTCAACGATTGCTACAATCTTGTCTAAATCACAAGGAATGAAAGTTGTTCCTACACGATCGCCACTTGCTGTGATCGGAATTGGTTTTCTAAATGGTGGTTTCTCTGTCATATAGATATCATGTACACCTTCTAATGCCAAAGGTTGCGAGTAGTTTATCTCAACGATTACTTTTTTTGCATTGTTAATGGCTTGTGGTGATACGCCTACTGATGTTGAAGGTACGATGCCACCATCAGGATTAATAGCGATCGCTTCAATAATTGCAACGTCAACATCACCGAAAAAGCCATAATCTACGTATTGTGGTACGTGGCTTAGATGCATATCTGCATATTTAACTGAACCTGCATTAATTGCGTTTCTCATACGACTATCTGTTTGGTAAGGGAATCTTCTTTTTATGACACCCGCTTCAGTTAAAATACCATCTAGTTCTGGACCAACAGATGCACCTGTGATTAGAGTTATTTCAACTTTTTCTCCATTTTTTGCACGATTTGCCAGTGCTAATGGAACTGCTTTTGGGTAACCAGATGGTGTAAATCCACTTGTAGCAACAACGTCACCATCATTAATAAACTTTGCAGCTTCCTCAGCAGTCATCACCTTTTGTTCTAACGCGCTACTTCTTAAACGTTTTTCTCTCTCACTCGTATTCATAAAAACCCTCCTATTCGAAGATACTTATTATTGTTAATACTCTCGGAATCAATTATTTATAAACAACAAAAAAAGCCAAATAACCATCATCAAGATTGGCTAATTGGCTTTTGAATTACTAAGTCGTTGGAAATAAAGGCTGTTTATCTCCGTTAGTAAAATCGCTAGATACCCTCTAACTTATATTCAGTTTTATAAAAATCATCAATGCGCTTCCTCAAATACATTTTAAAAGTGGATTTGATTAATCTTCAATGATTTCATCTGCACCCTCAAGAATTTGACGGTACTTTTCATTACATGTTTTAATCGCTGATAGAATGGCTTTTCTGGCACTACCATAATAATGGTGCTTAAAGCCTTTTTCTATTTTATCTAAATCATTGAGTTTCGACCCAACGAGAAGATTCTTAACAACGCTTTTCGCAAGTGCGGTAGCCAGTGTACAATCCGCATCGATAATTTCTGATGTTTTTATATCGACGACTACCCCCACTGCAATAACTGCATAAAGTTCTTTAGCTGTGATGCCTTGTGGTAATTTTGCATATCCTGTAAGGAATATATGATTTGATTCCATAGAGCCTCCTAAATACTGTTAGCGACGAATTCTAACGTCGTTAAAGGTGTAAGTAACTCTGGCTGATTTTTTCAGACATAGTTACTATACACCTTTTAGTATTTTAATTCAATCCGTTATTTGATTACATTGGTAAAGAGTGTAGAACAATTGTAAAGATTACCATACCGAGCAATGCAAACGGATAAGTTGCCCCGTAGCCAGCTGCAGGATCATCTGAACCAGCTGCTTCTACTGCTGCGCCAAGACCTGGTGTAGAAGTCATACCACCACAGATAGCACCTGAAAGCATAACCCAGTTGATTTTGAAGATGTATTTACCGATGATATAGCCAACCATCATAGCCACAACGCCTACAACTAAAGAAACAAGACCTAAATAAGCACCTGGGCCCGCTAAAGCATCTACTACTGCAAAACCATATCTTAAGCCTACGATCGCTAAGAAGAAAACAAGTGAAATTTCTCTAATTACACCGAGAATTTTTCCGTTCATTCTAAAGTTAATAAATCCAATTTTTCCGATATAGCCAAGGATAAGTGATCCGATTAATGCACCACCAGTTGCACCTAAGCTAAATGTTCCTAAATGGACAAAATCTAGATTAATCTTGATCAGACCAATTGTGTATCCGAAGAAACAAGCGAATACAAATGCGATCATATCAAAAGAAACCTCAGGAATTTCTTTTCCAGTTCTACCAGCTTTCGCTTCTGACATTTCTCTTGCAAAAGCTTCCTTTTCTTTTTCCACATTAATTCTAAATATTTTTGGGAAAAAGTTCATTGCAATAATTACGATCAATACACCAAATGGATAACCAATTGCATGACCAACCCCAATACCTGCCTCAGCATTTTTTATAAATTGTGTTTTTTGCTCATCTGTTAACGTTGTAACAGTTGCTGGATCTAAGTTTTTATCTAGTATTCTAATGAAATCTATTCTTTCATCTTCTGACATTGAGTCAAATTTCGCAACTTTTGCAGTCGCATCTTTTTTAGCAGTTTCAATTGCAGCCGCAAGTCCTGGTGAACTCGTTAATGCGCCTGTATAAACGCCTGAAACTTCATAAGGATTTGAATCATTTGAAATTATAGCCATACCATAGGTTGTAGCTGCGCCAACTAAAGTGATAACGAAGCCAAGGACTATAAATTTAACACCGTACTTCTTGAGAACGATATTAATATCTTTTGCAGCTAATAAACCAACTGCAACGACGAATAAGACCAAAAATAAAGTAAAGAAACTACTACTAACTACGCCATTCTTAATCAAAGTTGATGCTGCTTTATAAGCTTTGTCATCTTCTCCGAATTTTTTAGCATAGTCCATCATGAACCATCCTAATGGTAAACCAGTAAAGAGTGCTCCCGATGTTCCAAAACTAAACTTGCCAAACTTTATTTTTCCAAATAAAAGTCCAGTAACAACGGCAACAAACATCAAAATAAATGGATCCATTAGCCAACTACGAAAATCAAAACTCATAACTACCCCCTATTTTTATTTGTCAACTTCCTTTAAATTTGCCCCTAAGCCAAAGCCGCAGACAATAAAAAAGGCATAGCAAATAAATGCTATGCCGCACTCCCAATATGACTGAGTGATGGGGAATCACCCTATATTGTTCAGGCAAGTTTGTTAACGCAATCACAGGATACCATTTTTTTTTCTCTTTGTAAATTATTTTTAATATGTTTTTAGTGTTTTTTTGTTTTAAAAAAAGAACATCCCACAGATAAAGTTTTAATTGCTTTTTTTCCTGTGGGATGTGAATTAAATCAATTATTCATTTTTCTATAAAAGCTATTCTATGTCCATATTGCTAAATTTTGTGATTAATCTTCCAAAAACGAAACCATACGAAACTACAAAACCTATGGAAAAAATAACACTAAATATAGCAATCATGAAGTTTCCACCCACATCTGGCAATAGTCTGAAAAGTGCAAACCCAACGATGCCAAATCCCATTCTAGGTAGTAATGATAGCATAACGTTTAGGTTGTTCTTTACCGCAGCAGTTGGATTGGACCAGTTGAGATAAGGTCTTGTGATATTGATGATTAGGTCTAAAGTACTAAAGCAAAGTGTTGCGATTACGACACATATTATTGTTAAAATTATATCAACAAATGTCACTGGCAATAGTATTCCAGCGATAATGCCAAGTATCAAACTAGATGAAAGACTGAGTATTATGGTCGTTAATATCCGAGTCTGTAAGTTTTCTTTAGCACTGATCGGCCAAACACGCGTCTCCCAGAAAGTCTTTCCTTCTCTCGTTATTGCTGTTGTCGATAAACTACCCATTAATATTGGTGCACCTACAATCCCTGTATAGATATAGATCA
Organism: Firmicutes bacterium UBA6226; assembly: GCA_002441045.1. Next base: position 6,426 of record DJWQ01000233.1, read on the forward strand.
TAAAAGGCGCCAGCATTGGATCTTTAAAGGTATCCATATCCATGATACCCATAAAGGTATAGATGACAAATAATAAGATTGGTACAAACATGTTCATAACTGTATTAAGCAAGAATGTAGGATTGTGGAATATAATCCCGATATGTCTTTTTATGAGCAAAATGCGTTTTGAGGTCGCTTTATAATTGTAGTCCTTAAGATTCCCTTTTTTAGTCGCCGAGGCTTGTTGATTGTATTTACTCATGGCACCTTTATAAAGTGACGTCGCAGCGAATTTTAATAAAACGACAAAGCCTAAGTTGAGGCCGATATAATATAATCCTTCTAACCATGATTTCATCACCATTTTCGTCATCCAAACACTTGGTGGGAACTTACTGCCTACGATAGACATAACCCCATCCTTTGAAGCTAATAGCCTTTGCATGTTTTCTGGATCGAGTTGTAATCTTGTTACCAACACCTGTAATCCCAAAATAATGACAATAAAGATAAGATTCCCTACAAGAATCATCATATTTCTGTTTTTTCGTCCACCGATCATCGTCATAAACGGAATAATGATGAGGGTTGCAAATATCATTGGAAGGATTGGCGTTAAAAAGAGCGCAATTATACCGAGTAATAGCTCTATGGGTTTAAATCCACCAGCGATTCCATAAAATCCTACACCGGTACCGAAAAGCAAAGCTGAGATGCCAAATAGATAGACATAAACCGTCGCTAGCTTCGAAAATACGATGGTATCTTCTTTTATTGGAAGTGTCGCCAGTAAACTTAAATCCTTCGAATAAAAGAAAAGAGAGATGATTAATGGAATTCCTGTAATAAATACGATTATACTTACAGCCACGTGAATATAAGTTAAAGTCAATTCAGGCATCCCTATCGCTGAGAAGCTGTCATAAAATGACTTTACGATCTGAAACACGGGGATATATAAGAATATGGGCAAAAGAATCAAAAGTCGTGAAAGCGCTTTGTTCATGTTAAGCTGTTGCGAGTACTTACTCATGAAGTCCTTCACTTGTAGCTTTGTGAGTGAAAGGAGTTTATTCATCTTTCGTCATCTCCAAGAATATGTCTTCCAGAGAAACACTTCTATCATGTTTAATTTCTTCTGGTGTTCCCATTGCTATCAATTTACCCTTGTGGATAATCGCAACTCGATCGCAAAGGTTTTCAACAACTTCAAGTACATGAGATGAAAATAAAACAGTACCACCATTCTCACAATGCTCTTTCATTAAATCCTTGAGCACTTTTGCAGAATGTGGGTCTAGCCCTACGTGTGGTTCATCTAAAATAAACACATTGGGATTTGGTAAAAGTGCACCACAAATCATTAACTTTTGTCGCATACCGTGGGAGTATGAGTTAACGGTTTGAGAAAGTGCATCGTCTATTTGAAAGATCGTCGTATATTTTTCTATTCGTTGGCGGCGCTCTTCTTTACTTACATCGTACATATCCGCTATAAAGTTTAAATATTCAATGCCTTTTATGGCATCATAGATCTCGGGATGGTCGGGTACAAACGTAAATTGATGTTTTGCACCAACCGCATCCTTCAGAATACTATGATCGTTGATTAACACATCACCTTCCGTAGGTGCGATGATTCCTGTAATCATCTTTAGAGTTGTGGTTTTACCTGCGCCATTTGGTCCAATGAATCCAAATATTTCACCTTTTTTAATGTCTAAATCCAAAGCATCCACTGCTTTTTTACCATTTGAATAAACCTTGGTAACATGATTGACTTGTAACATAAGATCACCCCTTAAATTTTCTAAGGTCAGTTTACCTATAAAGTATTAAGAAACTCTTAAAAAATAGTGGGATAACCATAAAATGAATTACACCTCTGCTTTAAACGAAAGTGTTAAAAAGCTGAGCAAAATCAAAATACCTGAAGTAATAAAATAATATTTGATATAAGGGGAACCAGTCCCAGCAATATCCAAAACGCCCTTTAAGAATTGACCGACAACTAAGACTGCAACACCTGTATTATATAGATGTATAAAGCGGTTGACCGTATTTTTTGTAAATCGCCTTTGCAGGATAAGTCCCATCAGTCTATATCCAGCTACGCCTAATATCAAAACCGATACAACCATAGTAGACATGGCCAATGAGCTGACACCATGAGAAAAGATACTATAAATCCGATCGATGACAAATACTAAAATAGCCACAATCAAATACCCGATCACCTGTTTTTTTGTTTTTATTTCAAAATAGGTCATGTTAACCTCCTACTAATAACCAAAATAAACAATATCACTTACTTTTCGTTCACCATAATTTCTACCATCCGTTGGATTGTTGATGACTTCACCATTGAAATAAAGTGTCGAAGACCCGCCACCATCTAAATTATAAGCCGTTTCACACCCAAGATTGAAACAGATTTGTGCTAAAGCATCTAATGTGACGCCTGTACTTTGTGAAGTTCTACCATCCACTACGATAAATACATAGTGACCCTCGCCAATCTGTCCAATAGCAGTTCTTGGATTGTTCTTCTCACTGTTTTGAGTAACTCGATCCACTGTTTCACCGTCTATGACTAATGCTGGCCCAAATGAAAGTATATCCACAGCGCCATTTTCTACCGCTTCTTCAGCATCATAATCACCTTCATAGGCTATGCTAAGATTACCATCCTGATCAATGATCAGATCTTCAGTTGTAGGACTGAGCACTGAGCTTCTGAGTAAAACACCGTTTCTTGCGACGTAGCCTAAATCTCTAAAACCGTAGTAATCACCATTAATCGCTAAAATTACATCATGTGCCGAGGCGATACTCGATGTGGTTGCTGTGATGTTTTTGCCATAGGTATCGTTTGCAAGAGCTGTTCTTAGCAATTCTGGCATATCTGTTTGTATGTCCGCAACATAATACACGACGCCGTTTTCATCATAGGTCGTGACTTCTATTGATAAGTGGTCGTCTTGATAAGAATTAGAATCAATCGCTGCTGTGGCTATGACTTCTGAGTCGTTTACTGATTCCATGCTTGTACGCATACCAGTTTCAACCGAGCTTATGTCATTTGGTCCAGTCGTATCATTCAGCGTTTGCGTGTTGCCTCCGCCTGTATTGGTTGAAGCAATTGTAGCAATTTTTGTATCTGAATCCAATTTCACTACAGCGTGTTCCACAACAAATGTATCTAAAAGTACAAATGTACTACTAAAGAGTAAAACCATTGTCGTGCCAATCGCCCATATGTGCCGTTTTAACCAATTTTGCATCATTTACCTCCCACACCATTAAAAATGAATCTTCTTTGAATCCAATAACTCATAATAAATAAAAAGCTATCCACTAGAATCTTTGCAATTACTGGCGTTCCAGATAACAAACTGATGAGTTGTACTAAGCTAGCGCTAACCATCATCTGTGTAAAGAAAAGCAATGTATATTTTCTGAGTTCTTGTAGCTTCTTTCCTTTAGATTCGAAAACGAGACTTTGATTGACTTTAAAATTAAACCCACCCGATATCAGTCTTGCAAGCACCGTCGCAACTAGAGGGAGCATGCCAACCAAATGTGTAAAGATTGCGAAAAGACCAATATCCACAACAGCTGATGTAATCGCAGATAAGCTATATCTAAGGATCACACAATAAATTTTTAGCGAGTCATAAAATGGATTGAAATGACTGCCACTATTTTCATCAAAATACAATGTTTCTATCTGAACTTCCTTAAAAGGATAATTTCGCTTCGTCGCTTCAAGTAAAACATTCATCTCATATTCGTAACGATCGCCTTCAACTTCAAGAAGCGTCTCAATCATATCAGGCTGAAAGCCTCTAAGTCCTGTCTGAGTATCCGTGCATTCTGAACCCGTAGACCATTTAAATACCTTAGAGGTTATCTTATTGCCCCATTTACTTTTAAAAGGCACATGGTCAAAATCGAAATTTCTTACCCCTAAAATAAGCGCCTCTTTATTCCGAATTAGTTGTTGTGCTATTCTAAAAATATCCTTTGGGGCATGTTGCCCATCTGCGTCAACCGTTATACACGGCCTCCTAAAGTTTTTAATTCGCTCAAATGCCGTTTTAAGCGACTCACCTTTTCCAAGATTAATACCATGATGTAAAAGAATGACCTCTTCTCTAAGTGATAATGACTCAAATATGGGCAGAGCCTCAACCTCACTTCCGTCATTTACGATGATAATCTCATTGAAATTAAACTGTATTAAGTCATCCACTAATTCTATCAATCTATGGTTAGGGTTATATGCGGGTATAATTATAAAAGGATTCATTCTTTACCTCCTCAACTTTTATAGACAAATGTTAGCACGATAACCTTAATCTATCCTTAAAGGAGAAAGAATCCCTTAAATTATTTTTAATACCGCTCAATCCCAATTAGATGTAAAAAATAAGCCCTGTTTTCTCTTTTAAATAGATCGAGAAAACAGGACTTAAGTGAGGTAAGATTATAATGACTTAATTGAGTCTAATTGCGCCTTTGCAGATATCACAGACATAATATGCGGTAACCGCTGTGCCTTCGATGTTAACATAAACATTGATTTCGCCAAGTGTATCAGGGTCAACCCCTTCCGCTTCACAACCTAGTTTTATTTTTTCTATAATTTCAGATTCATTTAAGTTGGCTAAATCAACACCGCTCATTTGTAGTGTCACTTTTCCTAATTTCATAAACACACTCCATTCTAAAATAAACTAACTTCGTTAATTAATTACCCATTCCAATATTTGTTAATCAAGATTGTTAATGTTTTATTTTAGTTGACAACGCAACTAATTTTCGCTAATATAAGTTGACAATGCAACTAATTTTTTAGAAAGGATAACTATGAACGAGACAAAAGTTTGTCCAGAAATCGATGTGAAGCCAGATGGTCGATTAACCGATTTCTCGCAAATAGGCAAATTAATCTCTATACTATCTAGAGCAGGTCAATCCTTCTTCGCACAAAAAGCGAGTGATTTTGATATAGGTGGTGGGCAGTTATCGCTCATCTTTTACCTTTACAAGCATGATCTTTCAAGTCAAGATGAACTAACAAAGGCACTTGAGGTAGATAAAGCTACCATTACGCGTTCTGTTAACAAACTTGAAAAATGCGGTCATGTCGAAAGAATTAGAGATGAACAAGATCATCGCGTCAATCGGATTAGACTTACCGAAGCTGGAAGAAATGTGCATGATAACCTTAAAGGCATCGCACGTGAATGGCACGATGTTTTACTTGAAGGTTTTACAAATGATGAAGCACAGCAGTTAGAAATCCTCTTTGGAAAACTACTACAAAATGCAAGGCAATATAAATCCACTCAAAGCAAACTTTAGACACTATTACAAAACACAAATTTGAAATTAAGGTGAAATTATGTCCAACAACGAATTACTTAGAACCGAAAAAATCGGTAAATTATTATTTAAATTTTCTTTACCTGCAATCGTAGGTATGCTCGTCAATGCTCTCTATAACGTCGTTGACCGCATGTACATCGGATGGCTGGGACCGCTGGCAATGACCGGTATCGGTTTATCTTTACCACTTATGACATTACTTATGGGACTCTCCATGCTCGTCGGTATCGGTTCAGGCGCAAGAATTTCCATCCGCCTAGGTCAAAATAGAAAAGACGATGCTGAGCATATTTTAGGAAATGCTTTTATACTGTTAATCCTCATTATGGCGGGTGCTATGATACTTGGGTTAATATTTAAAACACCACTGCTCTACCTTTTCGGTGCCAGTGAAGCAACGATAGGTTATGCCGATCAATACTTGACCGTCATTCTCATGGGTGCGGTCTTCCAAGGGCTCGGTTTTGGTTTAACTGGTGTTATGCGTTCAGAAGGTAGTCCAAAGCAAGCGATGTTAACCACACTTGCTGGTGCGATTACAAATATTATCCTCGACCCAATCTTTATCTTTGCCTTTGGTATGGGGATCAGAGGCGCTGCAGTAGCAACGATTATCTCACAATTTGTCACAATGACCTTAGTTCTCAGACACTTCGGTCTCGGCAAGGGTCATCTTAGAATTCACAGAAAGAACTTTAAGCTAGATACAGGCATTATCGCGAGTATTCTTTCAATTGGAATGTCACCATTCTTTATGCAAGTCGCCGCAAGTATTGTAACTGTCGTTTCTAATAATGCGCTTAAATCGACTGGTGGCGACATCGCTATCGGCGCAATGACTGTTATCAATGCCATCGCTATCTTTTTCTTAATGCCGATCTTCGGTTTAAATCAGGGTACACAACCCATCGTCGGTTACAACTATGGCGCAAAGCAATACGATCGCGTTAAGAAAGCGCTTAAACTCGCCATCTTAGCGGGTACTTGTGTTTCGACAACAGGCTTTTTACTCACTCAATTTTTCACTGAACAGCTCATTCACATATTTAACAGTGATCCTGAGCTCGTTAGTGTTGCCACAAAAGGTATGAAAATATTCTTATCGATGCTTCCTGTTATCGGTTTTCAAATTATCAGTGCCAACTACTTCCAAGCGGTTGGTAAAGCGCCAAAGGCAATTTTCCTTAGCCTATTAAGACAAGTGATCGTATTAATTCCATTGTTAATCATACTGCCTAAAATCTTTGGCTTATCAGGTGTTTGGTATGCTGGTCCAGCCGCTGATTTTACAGCTTCTGTGGTTACAGCCATCTTCTTATTCCAAGAGATGCGTCATTTGGATGAAGTACATGCTTAGCATTTCAGTAATATTGAACGCTTTGCTACTAATAAATATCTTCGACATTGAAACCACAATTTTACCACATGTAGGTGTGTTGTAAGGTTGTGGCAGAAAAAAAGTTCTATTACAAAGTCATGTGAGGGTTAATGTCACTGAATTTGTAGTAGAACTTTTTATTTTTGCTATCTATAAAGCTTTCGAATCATTTGGGTAGGATTAGTTAATCCTCATCCACATACCGTGTAGTTGTGCCCCTTCTCCGATGTAGTAAGGACTTTCGAAGGTTCCGATATAATCCTTACCAAACATATCATATAGGCTTGAGCGCATGTTAAACTCTGGCAGCTTGCCGATAATTTCAGTACCTTCAAGAAGGAAACTGACTTGTACAGGTGTTGCATAGTCGCCATCGGTTGTAAAGTCTCCGCCTGAACTAATAACCACAAGAATTGATTTTTGACCTTCAAGTACTTTAGCGATGTCTTCTGTATCAACGTCAAACCCAAGCGTTGGTGCAGTTAAAACTGGAAGACCGTCATAGTCACCCGTTGCGCCACCCGTATAAGGTAATGAATAAAGGTCAGCTGTCCTCTTATCAGCAAACACACTAACGAATTTACCATTTTGAATTAATGGCAGCTTATCGTTCTCGTAAGTCATACCTTCTCTGTCAAAGAAGGGAGCGAAATTTTGCACTGGATTCTTCCAGATTGATAAATTCAACTTCTCATTAAATATAGTTTCTCCTAACTTTCCTTTGAAAAGTGAAGAACCAGTCGCATAGATTTCACCATTTAACGACCTTGAAAATATGCCATTGAAGCTATCTTCGCCTATAAAGAAGACGGGTAGCTTTTCACCTTCTGGTAGATCTGCTTTTCCCAAATAGCCTTTCATAAATGCTTTTGATTGTTCAATAAACTTCGCTCGATCAAACGTTCTACCAAAGTAACTTAAGAAACCATCAAAAACATTCGGTCCACCGATTTCCTTTAAAATCAATGCAAGCTCAAAATATGCATCCTCATACTTCAGATCAAGTCCATCTGTATTTTGCATTAAAGCAGAGTGCTCAATAACAGATAGGTGTTCGGAATAATCAAACTCAGGATAGTTTTCTCTAAAAAAGGCTAAAATTGCTTCAGTTTCTTCGAGAAGCGTTTTTGCATCCATCGGTGATGCATTGTAACTTCTATGATCCTTTTTATCACCTGTTAAAGCATATGGATAGGCGATATCTGTCATCAAATTCTCAGTTGCATCTTTTTCAAGCTGCGCCATTGGTACATCCCCGATTGCTCCGGAGATACCTATTTTTCCATCCTTATAAACTCGATAGCCCTTTTTAACGATGTCTTTAGAACGTACCGCTTCAATCTTAGCCGTTTTAACTTTTACGGTTGTTTCTTTTTCCCTAATTACAAGCCATTCTTTTTTCATATGCTCCCCCTACTGAACCGTAAGCTTCTTAACACGTGTATATGGACCGCCAAAACCAACTGGCAATGGCCATTGCTCCATTTTGCCACAACCGCCTCCAACGAAGCTAAGGAGCTCAAATTCTTCACTTAAAGCATCCACTTCGCCCAACGTTTCAAACACATTTCCTGTCACAACTGAAATTTTTACTGGTGTTGTAATCTTACCTTTTTCTATCATATATGCGCGAGAAGGTGCAATCGTGAAGGTAGACATACCCGACCCATGCTTGATGTCCTCAATATAGATTCCCTTTTCTATCTCTGAAATGATGTCTTTCAGTGGACGATTGCCCTTTTCTATATAAGTTGTCGTCATTCTGACGATCGGTTCAAACTCAAAGTTCATTGCTCTAGCATTACCTGTAAGTCCCTCTTCAAGATGCGTACCAGTCACTGTACTTTGTAAACGACCTGTCAGTTTACCATCGGTAACGATATAAGTTTTCTCAGCTTTATTGCCCTCGTCGTCATATGGCGTATAGCCATTGCCTAAAACATGACCATCATCAATAATTGTCAATCCTGGGCTCCCAACTTGCTTGCCAATTGCCCATTCCTTTTTCATGTTAGGATCACCCAACATAAAGTCAGACTCACTTTTATGGCCAAAGCTTTCATGTGTGAAAACACCTGTGGTCAACGGACTCATTAATACCACATAATCCCCAGGCACCACAGGTACCGCTTCTTTTACAAACGCGATACTCTTATCGACTTCCTCCTGCAATTCGTTACGGATGGTCTTTAAATCATCAAAGTAGATGCCTGCCTTTGATGCGCGGCTTGAATCTTTTTTATCACCACTAACCAGCTCCATATTCAGCCTTATGCCACAGGTTTGTCTGTCATAGATGACATGTGTCCCCTTTGATGAAATGATTTCCTTAGTGATTCTATTGTCTACATAGAATGAAGAATGATGTACAATCTCCTCACGTTCTAATAAATCCAAATAACCTCTAAGTAATTCTTGTTTTGCCATAACATCGATTTTAGAGAGGTCACCGGCTTCAAACTTAAGGCAAGTTTCCACATTGACTTCGAATTTCTTAACGACAGGATGCTCAAGTATCGAAGCGTTAGGCGTCGCCAATGAAGCCAGTTCATCGATTTTCTCCTGTAAAGCTTCAAGTTCCGTAGTCGCACTATAATACCAGCGCTCGCCATCAAATACGCGAATAAAAGCACCTTTATTCGTTCTTACTTTTTGTTCTTGCAACTTTTCTTTTTTAAACGTGATTTTCGTATCAAATAAGGTTTCAATTCTCAAATCAGTATAGAGCCCTTTTGGAAAATGATACATAGACGCCTCCTTAGGTTAGATTCTTATCGAACTTGAGACTATTATACACGAATTAAATTAAAATTGTGTTAGAATTCTATCAGATATATAATTTTTTTTATAAGCAACTCATTCACACTAGTCTTTCAATCAGTTTTGTCACTTGAGAAAAAACAAAGAGGGCTTATTTGCCCTCTTATATCTCTACTTCAAATACATTTCTTTGAGTACTGCCTCACTGGCAATGAGATAAGCCTCTAAATCTTCAATCGTATGGGCTGTCGATAAAAAAAGCCCTTCAAACTGCGCCGGTGGTAAAAGGATCCCTCTTTCTAGCATGGCCTTAAAGTATGTTGCATAGGCTTCAGTATCACAGCCTTTAACTTCATCGTAACTGTTCAAGTTTCCTGTCTTAAAGAACAAGCAAGGCATCGATTTATATCTGACAAAAGTAACTGGAAAATGATTTTCTTCGATGATACGGTTCATACCCGCCTCTAGATACGTCGCTTTTTCTTCTAAGCTCGTATAAATATCAGGATTTTCTCTAAGCGTTTTAAGCACCTCAAGGCCACAATACATGGCAATTGGATTGCCTGACAGGGTGCCTGCTTGATAGACGCCACCCAGTGGCGAAATCACGCTCATGATTTCTTTTTTACCACCGTAAGCGCCTACGGGTAGACCACCACCGATAATTTTACCAAAGCAGACCATATCTGGTGTGACGTTTAATAAGGATGCGGCGCCGCCGTAGGCAAGTCTAAACCCCGTAATAACTTCATCAAAAATTAAAACTGTCCCATAGATATCACAGAGTTTTCTTAAGGTTCTAACAAAGACATCCGTTACAGGTACGACCCCCATATTGCCCGCTATCGGCTCTAAAATCACACAGGCAATCTCATTCCCATTACTTTTAAAAAGCTGCTCTAAGCCTTCAACGTCATTATAAACCGCTACTAGCGTGTCTTTTACTGTATCGGCAGGTACACCTAGCGAAGTTGGCACACCATAAGTAAGTGTACCAGAACCTGATTTCACTAACAAAGCATCTGAATGACCATGGTAACACCCTTCGAACTTGACGATCTTTGTTCTCCCGGTATAACCTCTAGCAGCTCTGATGGCGCTCATCGTCGCCTCTGTACCAGAGTTGACCATACGCACCATCTCAAGTCCTTGATACGCATCCACTAGGCACTCTGCCATTTCAACTTCCAGAGGACTCGGTACACCATAACTCATCCCCCTTTGGATCACAGACAACAGGTTTTGATCCACAAAACTCGGCGAGTGACCTAAAATCATAGGACCCCATGAACCGATAAAATCGATGTAGGTGTTATCGTCCACATCGGTTAAAGTCGCACCTTTAGCACCTTCTATAAAAATAGGCGCTCTTCCTACTGAGCGAAATGCTCTTACTGGGCTGTTAACACCACCAGGAATCACCTTTTGAGCCCTTTCAAACAATTGATTTGATCGATTATGATTTTTCATTTTTCCTCCAAGGTGTCTTGATTTATAATGCTAAATTTCTATCTACAAGCCATTTTGAAAAATAAGTGATGATGAGGTCTGCACCTGCTCTTTTAAAGCCGATCATCGTTTCGTAGACAATGGCTTCATTGACTAAGCCTTGTTCAATCCCCTTTAATAAAAGGGCGTATTCACCACTGACATTGTAGACGACTACGGGAGCTGAAATAGATTGACGAATGGTTTTCACAATATCGAGGTAAAGCATCGCCGGTTTTACCATTATTAAATCTGCCCCTTGTGCTAAGTCTTCGTTTGCGATTTCAAGTGCCTGTCTGCTGTTGTGATAGTCCATCTGATAGTGGTCTCTAGAGCCGAACTGTGGTTTAGAATCTGCGATGGCTCTAAATGGGCCATAGTAATTCGAACAATATTTAAGCGAATATGATAAAATCGGAATGTATGTGAATCCCTCTGCGTCTAAACGTTCTCTAATCGCAGCGATTCTGCCATCCATCATATCGGATGGTGCAACCATGTCTGCTCCTGCATGCACATGGCTAAGAGCGATGGCTGCCATAAGCTTGGCACTTTCGTCGTTCACCACTTCTCCAAGATCATCGAGGATGCCACAATGGCCGTGATCGGTATATTGACAGAGGCAGATATCAGTGATGATATAAAAACGCGCATCAAAGGCTTTAATTTGCTTAATCGCCTTTTGAACGATGCCTTCAGCGGCGTATGCCATTGTACCTCTTGCATCCTTGTGATCAGGTACGCCAAATAACAGAATTTTGAAAAGGCCTCTGTCCCTGAGCTCTGTGAGTTCTTCTTCTAGTCGATCCAGCGAATATCGATATAGGTCAGGCATCGCGTCTGTTGCATTTTTAATATTTTCACCTTCTATAACGAAAATCGGTGTAATCAAATCACTTTTTAAAAGGTGATTCTCTTTGACGCTATCTCTAAGTTCATCTTGCATTCTTAATCTTCTAAATCGTTTCATATTCAGCTCCTGTAATCAATGCATCTAACATGCCATCGATGGTATGTGTCTCTGCTGTACATATCTTTTTAAAGCCAAGCGCTTTTAATTTTGCAGTGGTAATCGGTCCTATGGACAAGCACTTAATTTGAGTGAGCAACTCAGGTGTGTTTGCCATCAGCATTTGATGGAAATGCTCTGCGGTAGAAGCACTGGTAAACGTTATATAATCAAATGACTCTAGTATCGTTTCTGAAAGTGAACCTGAATAAGGGCTCACAGGACGATATAAAGGCACTTTGACGATTTCACAAGTCTTTGAAAGTTGTTTTTCCATGGTTTCTCTCGCATCCTCGGATACAGGCAATAACACACGATCGGCCTTTGTGAGTTGAGGCTGCATTAAATCAACAATTCCCTCTTGCGTATAGACTGATGGGACAAAGTCTGGCGTGATACCATACGACATTACGACGCGTTTCGTCGTTGGACCGATAGCAAGCACCTTCATGCCTCCGAGATGTCTGGCATCCATCCCTGCGGTCTTTAGCGCTTTAAAGTAAAAGTGTACTGCATTTTCACTGGTAAACCAAACCTGCGTATAATCACTAGAGATCAACGCTCGTTCCTGCTGGTCTGATAACTGCAACGCTTCAAAAGCTAGCATCGGCATCGCGATAACCTCCGCTCCTAAAGCTGATAATCGATCTGAAAGCGTGCCCACTTGACTGGTTGCTCTGGTGACCAATATGCGTTTACCAAAGAGTGGGAGTGACTCAAACCAATTGAGGTCATCTCTAAGTGCAACCACTTCCCCAATAACTAAAAAAGCTGGGGATAAAACTTCATCAATGGCATCCAATCCCTCTAAAGTCGTCGCTTTAACATTTTGTTTAACCGTTGTTGCATTTGAAACGATCGCCGCTGGGGTTTTCGGATGATACCCTCGAACGATAAGCGCTTTCGCAATCTTTTTAAAGCTTGCAATGCTCATTAAAAATACCAAAGTGCCTTTTATGGTGGCTATGCTGTCAAAATCCAGCTCGGTTTCATCGTCCTTAAACTGACCTGTAAAGACGTGAAAAGAAGTTGTAATACCTCTATGTGTTATCGGTATGCCTGCATATCCAAGACCTGCAATAGGGGATGTGATGCCTGGGACAACTTCGAAATTCACGCCGGCTGCTTTAAGTGCTAACGCTTCTTCTCCACCACGTCCAAACACGTATGGGTCACCCCCCTTTAGTCTTACCACATTTTTACCTTGCAAGCCTAATTTCACAAGCAGTTGGTTGATGTCTTCCTGGGTCATTGCATGGTTGGCAGCTGCTTTTCCAACATAAATTTTCTCAGCATCTGATGGTGCCAAAGCGACTAGCTTAGGGCTTGCCAATCGATCGTATACAATTGCATCGCAGGCTTCAATTTTTTCTTTGCCTTTAACAGTGATTAAGCCTTCATCCCCAGGACCTGCGCCGACGAGGTAGACGATTCCTTTTTTCTTAATGACGTTCGCAGCCCTGATGCCCAAGTTTTCTGGTAACTGACGATCCCCGACTAAATTAACCAGCATTAGCGCTTCACCTTCTGCATCACCAAAGATGGCTTTTAGTTCCAGTTGTTTCTCCCCTAAAAGTGTGGCGTAGGCACCTACCGGTACATGGCATCCCCCTTCTATGGCTTTTAGGAAGGCGCGCTCTGCTCTAACACAGAGGTCATCGGATTCTGAGCTGATGGCATTTAAGATCGCTTTTATTTCTTCTCTTTCGGTTTTATATTGAAGACCCAATGCGCCTTGTGCTGGAGAAGGGAGTAAGACATCGACGTCAAGGTACTCAGTGATTTGCTTTTCAAGTCCCAAGCGATGAATGCCAGCTGCAGCTAAAATGACGCCATCTAAATTATCAGTTACAATCTTACCGATTCTCGTTTCAACGTTGCCACGAATAGGAACCGCTTCTATATCAGGCCGAGACTTTAGGATTTGAAACAATCTACGTTTGCTACCCGTACCTATTTTAGCGCCTTTTGGTAAGTCCTTAAGTCCTGTTAACCCTTCTCTAAGCACCAGAACATCTCTGGCATCCTCGCGTCTCGGTACTTTTGCCAAGCTCAGACCTTCAGGCTGGTCGCTCGGCATATCTTTAAGGCTATGAACTGCAAAATCGATACGCCCATCTAGAAGTTGCTCTTCAAGTGCTTTGGTAAACAAGCCTTTGTCCCCTATTTTATCCAGTGGTTTATCTTGTATTTGATCGCCCTTTGTGACGATGATTTTCATTTCTAATGCTAGGTTTGGGAACTTCTCAGAAATTGCATCCATTACCCACTGCGTTTGGGTAACTGCAAGTTTAGAACCTCTTGTGCCTACGATGAGTTTATTGATCATTTTCTGTTCCTCCACTCTTTATAAGCCGCTTCAAAAGAAAGACTACTCAGCCACTCTTTTAACGATGATCGTAGAAATTTAGCCATATGTGGCGAAGCGGCTTTACCCGACGTTGCGATAAGATAGTCCTCAGCTTCAAGATGTGCCATATCAGAAAACTGACCCAAATTTCCCGCGTCTGTTCGGTTGTATAATTTTGTTGCTGCATGACAGCTCTTCATAGCTGTTTCGTTTGCTTCTGTACTGGACGTACAGATATAGACCAAATGCTGCTCAGAGAAATGCGCTTCATGCGCTTTTATATAGGCATCAAAGGTCATGACAAAATTCGCCTTCTGAATAGGATCAGGATCGACACTACTTACCTTTGCCCCTGCTCCAATGTATTTTTCAGCTTTTCGTCTGCCGATTCGGCCATAACCGACAATCAGTATGTTCAGTTGCTCTGCTTTTAGTAGCACGGGCACAAAATTACTCATAGTTATATAGCTCCTTCAGCATACCGATGTACGCTTCTCTTTGAGACTTATCTTCCATCTTTTTTAGGCTTTCAAGAGGCGCTTTGATCATTTGTTTCAGTGAAGATTCAAACAATGTTTGTAATAGTTCTGTTTCTCTCGGCGTATAAGCGATGTTCTTACGCCCAATGCTCTTCATCGCCTCACCAGTGATGTTGGCAATACTTTCATGCCATTTTTTTATTATATCATCAACGTCGAGACCATCGATCCACGCTTTTGTCTTTAGCGCTTGTTCATCTAATCTCGTAACGATTTTCTGCGTTAATTCGTACCTTCTTTGTAGATTTGCATCTGAGATATCCTTTAAGTTGTCTACATTCCAAAGGGTAACCCCATCATAATTGCCCAAGTTTTCTTCTATATCTCTTGGCATTGCAAGGTCAATTAAAAGAAGCTCACCTGACATTTTCTCAAAGCTCTCTTCACGAATAACGGTATGTGGTGCTCCTGTGGACGCAACCACAATTTGACTTTTAGAGATACAGGCATAGCGTTCCTCAAAGGTAGCAATTCTCACCTTTGGGTGCGCCAGTACCCAATCTGGTAAACGCTCAGGATGTCTAACAGAAACATAGATCAATTGAACTGGAGAGTCTAACAAATACTGAACCGCCAGTCCACCCATTTTACCTAGTCCAACCATAGTCACTGATGCCGATTCCTTTAAAAAGCCACATTCACTTGCTTTCTTAACTGCGATATAGCTTAAAGAAAGTGGATTTTCAGAGAGTTTAAGCTCAGTTTTTATCGCTTTTGCAAATGAGACCGCATCTCGAAAAACTTTGTTTAGTATTTTACCTGCAGCACCACATGCAGACGCATCTGATATCGCATTTTTCACCTGTCCAAGAATTTGATCCTCACCTAAAACAGCAGAATCTAAGCCACAAGCCACACGCATCAAATGTGCAATCGCAAACTCCTGTGTATGCCAATAAAATTCAGGTGGACACCCATCGAAAGGTGCTTCTAAGAGCTCAACGATTGCGCGATGTGCTTCCTTATAACTTTCTGATGGTGCGATAAAATAAATCTCGAATCTTCCACAGGTTGCCAAAATACTGACTTCACTCACTGTAGTGCCCATTTTAACTTCCATAGCCGTCAGCGCAAGCGAGCTCATAATTTCTCTTTGGCTGACACTTGCTGTTTCATGATTGATACCCACTACGTTGATTTTCATAATTTCCCCTTAAAAGCTTTATATAACCCGAATCTATAACCGATAAATGCCTACATGAATGCTATAGACGCAATGATCTAACGAGAGAAGACTACTTGAAATAATGACTCCAAGTCGGATAAAACATCTGGATGAATCTCTGATGCTGTTCTTATTTCTGATTGAGTCGTCGATACCGATCCATCTTCATCACTTCTGATTAATATACCAACCACATCTGTCCCTTTGACCGCTTCTATATTACTCTCTGTTGCACTGCCTCTCCCGCTTTCTTTAAATACAAAGTACTTAATCCCGTAGGATGCGATTAACTCTCTTGTCACCGCCACAGGACAAGGCGCTTTTATGCCAAATATATGATCGAGATCGACACCCTCATGATCGCAAACGGTCATAGAGTAAACACTTGGCATCACTCTAAAATAACAAGGTGACTTACCAAATACCTTTATAAAATCTGCGATATGTTTTGTCCCTGTCATGAGGATACCGCCCGCTTCTGACCTAAGAATTTGCTGTATTGCTGCCTCAACAGACGAGACGACCCACACGTTTTTAGGAAGTGCATCAAAAGAGGTAGTCATCGGTCTTTCATATCTCAAATACTGAGTATCTATAGCATCGCAAACCCTTCTCGCCATTTCTGTCACTACTTTGGCATGCGGATGTGTTAGATCGAGCACCATCTCTATCTGATTGGCCTTAATATAATCCGCCAATCCCTCATCCGTAAATCTTTGCTGAGTGACGATCCCTTTCAGGTCACTATACACCGAGCGACCAAGCTCAGTGGCAACAGAAAGGTGATAGGCGATATCCACCTCATCAAATCGTTTACATAAGCTTGCCCCTTCATGTGTCCCACCTAAGATGAGAATCATAAGGTGTAACCTCTTGGCGTAATCATCTTGCCACCGATGTTCCTCGTATTTGAATTGCCGACGATCACCACTGTCGTCATATCGATTAAATCGTAATCCACTTCATCAATTTTGCTAATGATGGTACGTTCACCTTCGCGGCCCACATCTTTTGCAAGTCCCACCCAAA
Organism: Firmicutes bacterium UBA6226; assembly: GCA_002441045.1. The sequence continues at coordinate 23,520 of DJWQ01000233.1, forward strand.
GGTTGGTACCTTGATAGTTCATAATCATTGAAAGTGCTTCATTGATATAATCTGGCCTACCATGGCTCTTGGGATTATACAGACAGATCACAAAATCAGATGCCGCAGCGGCTTTAACACGGTTATAAATCGTTTCAAGCGGCGTCATTAAATCGCTTAAGCTAATATGGCAAAAATCGTGCATCAACGGTGCACCTAAGATCGCTGCGCCAGCAGTTGAAGCAGTGACGCCTGGGATGACCTCAACTGCATGACTTTCAGGAACAAGCTCATAGATTAAACCTGCCATACCATAAACACCTGCATCGCCACTTGAGATGACGCAAACCGTTTTACCTTTTAAGGATTGTGTAACTGCTTCCTTGCAGCGCTCAACTTCTCCTCTCATGCCATTGACGATTACCTCTTGTTCTTCGATAAACTCTTTTATTAAGTCGATATAGGTTTTATAACCGACAACTACATCACAACTTTTTATTGCTTCTACAGCTGCATAGGTCATATGCTCACGTGCGCCAGGGCCAATCCCCACTACTTTTATCATCTAATTAGCCTCCCCAGTGCAAAAGTGCACCCTGTTTTTTTATATCTTGTAAAACTCATTTCATCTTGGGTCAAAATATAGGCAGCAGGACCTGCTACTGCTGCGACACCCACATTTGCCTTTACAAACGTCGATCCGTCGAATAAGCCTTCTAGTTTTGAAAGCTGTTCCACCCCATGACAGATAAACTGATCTGCGTATTTAGAAGCAACCTTCAACATACATGACTCTTCTGCTTTTAAAGTGATAGAAGACAACGTGTTCACGGATTCTATCGCAACCCCGAGACTTTCTAGAACATCTAAAAATGCACTTTCATATAGCTTTTCGTCTAAATCCTTTTTACTTCCCGTTCCCACCACTAGAGAACGACTATAAAATACATGTTCTAAAGTTTTAATCATCTTTGTATCTAACCAGCAGCTTGGGTTTCTAAGAGAGATCGCAAGCGTTAGTTTAGCTGTAGCGTTATGATTGCCAAGAATTCTTAGCTTACTTTTATTTTCGCATAGCCAAGGATCAAATAAGATTTCTACCTGTCCACCTTCGGCTATGTGCATATTCACTTTCTTTAGCGCATTTCGATTATTTTTTAAAGGTACTAGGAACTCCGTTAAAACTGATTCAATGCCTTCAACGCCTCTGATATCCGTAGCAGTAGTGATTACCGCTGTGGCTTCATAGCCAACTTCCTTTAGCTTTGCAGATAAATCCTCGCTCATATGATTTGCACCGCCTGCATGTCCAGATAACGCTGAGATGACGAACTTTCCTTGGTCGTCAATAACGATCACAGCCGGGTCAGTTAACTTATCTTTAACATAAGGAGACATCGCTCTTATTGCTATCCCTAAAGCACCAACTGCAACAAGGCTCACTTGACACTTTTCTGAAAATGCGCGTTTGTAAAAGGCTGAAGTCGAGGTTTCCGATTTATCGTACCTAACGATTACAGCAGGCGCTAGTAATCCTGTCAATTGATCCAAAAGACGATTGCCATCTGTCGTGTAGGCAATCAAATACCATTTATGCTCTAAATTCATGGCTAAACGCCTTATCGTATAATTTCGATGCATTGAACTCATAGCCTAAGCATCTACCGACGATGATGAGTGCTGTTTTTGAGATGCCCGCCTCAGCCACCTTCTCTGCGATGTCAGAGATTGACCCTCTAACGATTTTCTCATCTGGCCAAGTCGCTTTATAGATGACCGCAACTGGTGTGTCCTCAGTATAGCCACCTTTCACTAGCTCAGCCATGACATCTGACACCATTCCAGAGGATAAAAAGATGGCCATAGACGTTTGATGCGACGCAAATGAAGACAGTTTTTCAAGCTCAGGCACTGGCGTTCTTCCTTCCATGCGCGTAATGATTAGACTTTGAGAGATTTCAGGTACGGTGTACTCGATTTCAAGAGCGGATGCCGCACCAAGAAAACTACTTACACCAGGAATCAGTTCATAAGCGATATCCAGTGCGTTAAGTGCTTCAATTTGCTCTCTTAACGAACCGTAAATTGAGAAATCTCCTGTATGCAAGCGCACAACAGACAGCCCCGCTTTTGTATCTCTATGACAGACCTCAATGATTTCTTCTAGATTCATTACCGCGCTGTTATAGATCTCACAGCCTGATTTGCAATATTTTAAAAGCTCTGGATTCACCAATGACCCTGCATAGATCACTGTATCCGCTTCACTTAACGCACGGTGTCCTTTTATCGTTAATAACTCAGGATCCCCAGGTCCTGCACCTACGAATTTAACCTTCATCTTTTTCTCCTTTATTTTAACGCTATCGATTGACTATGCTATTGATCACTATGCCATCGATTACTATGCTTTCGGGTTGACTAATATCGTCGTGAAATAGCTTAAGTTTTCAGGATTTACGTCCTCAAGTGATCGATAAAGCATTTCATTTGGTTTGCCATAATTAGATGCGATGACACAGCTATCAGCTAAACCATTTGCGATGAGCTTTGCCTTCACCCGTTCAAACTGTCTAAATACCTTCATCAGAACCAGAGCACTGCCACTGGCTAAGAGCGCATCCAATCTCGCTAAATCATCTGTACAAGGGTAAACCACCAGTGGTGTATCCCCTTCACATAATATATGGTTGGTACCAGATGCAATTGCACCAAAGGACATAATCCCCGGTATGGTCGCTACTTCGCATTCTAACTCTACAAACTTCTTCAAATAACCATAGGTACTATATAACATGGGATCGCCCAAAGTAATAAAGCCTATGGTTTTACCAGACTGAATCATCGGTATAATCTCTTCGGCGATTTCTTGTATGGCATCTAGCATTTCCACAGTGTTTGAGGTCATGGGAAAGTGTCGCTTAATCAGTGTCACCTGTTCTGGTATATAGCTACATGCAATACCATATGCTTCGCTTTCCCCACCTGCTCGTCCTGTGGGCAAAAGCAAAATATCTATTTCTTTTAAAGCTTTAATCGCTTTGAGGGTCAAAAGCTCAGGATCTCCCGGGCCGACACCAATACCGATCAATTTTGCCATTTCTATCTCCTCTACCGTAAATTTATTAAAATAGGTAAATCTTTAACAATTAGATCTAACGTACTCCTAACCATACGTCACCTTGATAACGTAGCACGGATTTAGCGGTTTAAAATAATGATAGCTTCCCAACAGTTCTAAACGACTCGCTTGAATTTGGCTTGCCTCTAGATCCTTAAAGGCATCGTTATCTTTTATAAAAGCAAAAATCTCATTTAAGCTCTCAAGCGTAATCACTGAAAATACGATGATAGCTCCTTTTTTAAGCTTTGGGGTAATCTCAGCCATAATTTCAGAAAGATACCTACCCGTACCACCGATATAAACGCGATCAAACTTTTTAGATACGGTCTTAAGTAAAATACTTGCCTCGCCTTCCAGTATCTCCAAAGAAACGCTATGCTTTTCTGCATTTAAGCGAATGAGTTCTGTGCCCTCTGGCGTTTTTTCAATTGCCACCACTGCCAAAGAGGGATTGGACTTTAGCATCTGAATCGTAACCGAACCGGTTCCAGCACCAACTTCAAGTACCGAATGTGCACTTTCAAGCTCAAGATAGCTGATAATCGTTCCTCTGACTTCCATCTTCGTCATCGGATTTTTTCCTCTAATAAATGCTTCATCCTTCAAAATCTATCACCACCACACAAAATTCGTATTGACGCTCTAAAAAATAATCCGCTGAACCTATCTCAATTTTTTCCTCTGGATAAGTCAACCACTCACCTACTACCATTTGGGGATTGAGCCCTCTGTCAATTAAAGTCCTTGCAATCACCGCTGGCGTCTGTTCTTTGTCTGTTAAAAGCCCCACTTTAGGCAGCTTTGTCCAAAGCTCCCAGTTCGGTTCTCGACCATGTAAGCTGGTTAAAAATACATCGTGCATGGGTATCCCTAGCTTACCAAAGAGGATTTGAAGACTACTGATTCCGGTGACGATTTCGATCTGCTCGGATTCAAAGTTTTTTTGTATCCACGTTGAGATGCCATAAAAGCTAGGATCACCAGAGGCGAGTACACTGACACGTCCGTACTGCGTAAGTCCAGATGCTAT
>DJWQ01000216.1 GCA_002441045.1 Firmicutes bacterium UBA6226
AGCTGCTTTAAGTGAATGAAGTAGGTTAGGAAGCAACTCTGGGGCGATGCGATTATGAATTAATACCGTTTCAACCGCGTTGCATGCACCGGGTCTTTGTACCTTTGCATTAAGGATAATTTCCACACTTTTTTCGATAGAATAATGTTCATCTACGTAAATGTGGCAGTTACCTGTTCCTGTTTCAATCATTGGCACCTTAGAATGCTCAGCTACAAATTGAATTAGACCTGCGCCACCTCTAGGAATCACACAGTCGATGGCATCTCTTGCACTTAAAAGTTGTTTTGTAAAGTCGCGATCAGGTGTTTTTACAAGCTGAACCGTTCCTACAGGCATGCCTTGCTTTTCGATGGCCATATCGATGGCCTTTAAAAGCGCAATATTCGTCGTCAGTGCGTCAGAACCGCCTTTGAGGATAACTGCATTCCCCGTCTTTAAACAAAGCGCAGTGGCATCAACAGTGACGTTTGGACGAGACTCATAAATCATAGCGATAACGCCAAGTGGCACACGCTTTTGACCGATACTGAGCCCTGCTTCATTGAGCCACATAGCATCAACTTCGCCTACAGGATCGCTTAAATTTGCGACCTCATCAAGACCTTGAATCATTTCATTAAACCTTTGCTCGGTTAGCGAAAGCCTTTCAACCATTGCTTCTTTTAACCCACCAGCTCTTGCGTCGGCGACATCAATGGTATTTGCAGAGAGTATATCAGCTTTAGCATTTATAAGCTCTTCCTTAATGGCCAATAGCAATTGATTCTTATCTGCTGTAGATAAGGTTCTTAGTACTTTGGAAGCTTCTTTAGAAAGCTTTCCCATCTTTTTAATATCTTCAGAATAATTATGCATATTTTTTATCCCCTAAAATCGAAAAATGTACCTTCAGCATTCCCTTCTAGCAGTAAATTGAGAATGTTAGGTGTACCACTATTGACAATTAACATCGTTTTTCCAGCGCTTGCAATAATACGAGCTGCTTTGAATTTGGTTTGCATCCCGCCAGTTCCTATTTTAGAGCCAGCGTCGCCAGCATCAATCTTTGATAAATCATCAAGAGAGTTGATTTTAGGAATCATAGTTGCGTCCTCAAACTTCCTAGGGTCTTTATTATATACCCCATTAATGTCTGATAAAATAATTAAATTTTCAAAATCAATCATTTTACATACTGCAGCCGATAAAGTGTCATTATCGCCTACTTTTATCTCATCTATAGCTACGACATCGTTCTCGTTAACGATAGGAATTACACCATGTTTTGTAAGCGCTGAGAGTGCGTTAACACTATGTGTTTTTCTCTGAGGATCTACCATATCTTCTTTTGTTAGTAAGACTTGTGCGACAGTAATCCCATATTCAGAGAAGAATTTTTCATACATATGCATTAAGGTACCTTGACCGACCGCTGCTGCTGCTTGTTTTTCTGGGATAGATTTTGGCTTCTCGGGCAGTTTCATCTTTCCAATCCCAGCTGCGATAGCACCAGAAGAAACGACGATAATCGATCGACCGCTATTATATAGGTTTGCAATTTGTTTAACAATGCTCTCCATCTTCCATAGGTCCAGTAAACCACTTTCATGTGTCAACGAAGAAGAGCCAATTTTGATAACGATTTTATTAAATTCTTGAATCGAGTGTTTCATACCTGCCTCCTGAAATTTCAATGAGTATATCACAATTGAAGGCGCATTGTAAAGACGTTAACAGTTTAACAAACATACAAAAAAATATATATGGCACTACCTTCAAATACACAGCTGAATTATTGAAATTTTTAACAATAATAAACGAACTAAAATTAGACTAAAAAAAAGAAGTCTATGCGCATGGTTAACACATAGACTTAATGGAGGATTTTCTATCCAATCATAAAGGAAAGTTCTGCTTCACATGCAACGGTATCGCCCACGTAAGCAACTGCCTTTCCAACACCGAAATTAGAGCGTGACTTAATAATTTCGATGGTGAGTGTAAGCGTATCGCCTGGAATGACTTTTCTTCTGAATTTACAGTTGTTAATAGAGGCAAAATAAGCTATTTTACCTTGGTTTTCAGGCTTTTTAAGTATTGCAATTGCACCAACTTGAGCAAGTGCTTCTACTATAAGAACGCCTGGCATAACGTGTTCAGAAGGAAAATGACCTTGGAAAAACGGTTCATTTGCAGTTACGTTTTTAATACCAGTCGCCTTAACCCCTTCTTCTAACTCGAGAATTTGATCTACAAGCATAAAGGGATAGCGGTGTGGGATGATTTCTTGTATTTGATTACTATTTAATAGCATAATTAACCTCTGTATTTCGCAAATATAAGTGATGCATTGTGACCACCAAAGCCAAGAGAATTTGTAAGCGCATACTCAACTTCTTGGTTTCTACCAGTGTTTGGCACATAGTCAAGATCACAAAGTGGATCTGCTTCATTGAAATTGATCGTAGCAGGCACATAGCTATTTTGGATTGAAAGTGCACAAACAGCAGATTCAATACCACCAGCTGCACCGAGGAGGTGACCTGTCATAGATTTAGTTGATGACACAGGTACTTTATAAGCATATTCGCCAAAAGCAGTTTTGATCGCTGCAGTTTCGAAGATATCGTTGTAAGGTGTACTTGTACCGTGGGCGTTAATATAATCTACTTTTTCTGGAGCAATATCAGCGTCTTTTAACGCCATTTTCATCGCTCTTGCGCCACCCTCGCCACCTGGAGCAGGTGTCGTGATATGATGTGAATCACTTGTTGTACCGTATCCAACGAGCTCAGCATAGATTTTTGCACCACGTGCTTTTGCATGATCGAGTCTTTCAAGGACGAGCATCGCAGAACCCTCTGCCATAACAAAACCGCTTCTGTCTTTATCAAAAGGAATAGAAGCGCGCATTGGATCCGTTGCTTCACAAAGTGCAGTCATCGCTTGGAAACCGCCAATACCAAGTTTTGAGATAGATGCTTCAGTACCACCAGCTAAGATAACGTCGTGAGTGCCATATCTAAGTTCTTTTAAAGCCTCACCAATTGCACTTGCACTTGATGCACAAGCGGTGTTGTAAGTAAGACACGAACCCTTGATGCCAAGTTCGATAGAAACATTACCAGCAGCAAGGTTTGCAATCGATTGAGGTATAAAGAAAGGTGAAATTCGATCCACACCTTTTGTCATCATTTTTTCAGCAGTTTCTTCTATTGTAATAAGACCACCGATACCATTACCGAGATAAACGCCAACATTTTGTGCATTGTCATCTGTAATCTCTAGACCAGAATCTTCAAGTGCCATTTTAGAAGCTGTAATCGCGAAATGTGTAAAGCGATCCATACGCTTTGCATCTTTTTTATTAATGGTTAAAGTTGGGTCATAATCTTTGATTTCACCAGCTACTTTTACTTTAAAATCAGATGTATCAAAAGATTCGATGTGGCTAATCCCACATTTGCCTGCTTTTATGCCATTCCAAAAGTTTTCTACACCTTGACCGATTGGTGATACGATACCGATACCAGTTACAACAACTCTATGTTTCATGTTTCCTCCTAAATTACATTGCCATTCCGCCGTCAACTTGAACGACTTGGCCTGTGATGTATTTTGCTTGCTCAGATGCTAAGAAGACGACGAGATTGGCAACGTCCTCAGCTTCTCCAAATTTACCCATTGGAATATTTGATAAGGTTGCTTGTTTAACATTTTCGTCGATGACATCAGTCATATGCGTTGCAATAAAGCCAGGAGCAACGGCATTGACACGGACACCTCTTGGCGCCAGTTCTCTAGCGACTGCTTTAGTGAAACCGATAACACCCGCCTTTGAAGCCGCATAGTTCGCTTGTCCGATATTGCCTGAGATGCCAACTACTGAAGAAATATTGACGATCGAACCGAATCGTTGTTTGAACATAATCTTTGCAACGTGCTTTGTGCAGTTAAACGTTCCTTTTAAGTTGGTGTTGTTAACCGCATCAAAGTCTTCCTCAGACATTCTAACGAGAAGGGTGTCTTTAGTAATCCCAGCGTTGTTTACGAGTAGGTCAATTCTTCCAAAATGATCAAATGCAGCTTTTGCAAGGTGTTCTGCATCTTCAAACGAGCTGACATCACCTTTGACGAGAAGTGCGTCTGCACCAATTTCATCGACGAATGCTTTAAGCTCGTCTTCATTTTTTCTGTAATTTAGAACCAAACTGTAGTTTGCTTTAGCAAGTGCCTCTGCGATACATCTTCCGATACCTCTACCTGCACCTGTTACGATAGCTACTTTCATGATGCCTCCTAAATGGCTTTTTCTAGTGTCAATTCTTTAAGTGTATCTACTGCAGCATGCAGTGTTTCTATATCATAAATTGAAATAACTTTTAATGACTTATCAATTTTCGAAACAAATCCTGAAAGTGCGTTTCCAGGACCAAACTCTACTAAAGTATCGATTCCTAATTGTTTCATTGCTTCGATACATTCAATCCATCTTACTGAACTCGTCACTTGTTTTGCCAAATAAACAGGAATGTCATCCGTACTTGAGACGATTCTGCCATCTACATTGGTAATAACCGGTGTACGCATTTCGTTAAACGTGATTTTCTCAAGCTCAACCGCTAAGTTTTTTTCAGCTGGTAGAAGCATAGATGTATGGAATGGCGCACTTACTGGTAGTGGAAATATGCGTCTTGCACCTTCTGCTTTTGCATATTCATGTGCCATTTCAAGAGCAGACAGTTCGCCACCGATAACGATTTGGTTTGGTGCGTTATAGTTACAAACCTCTACAATACCGTGTTCAGATGCTTTTTCAGCGACTTTATCAGCTTGCTCTGGCGTTAACCCCATAAGAGCCGTCATACCGCCGATACCAAGTGGTACTGCATCTTGCATGAACGCGCCTCTTTTTCTAACGAGCTTAACTGCATCTGCAAAAGCAATCGAGCCAGCGCTGACATGTGCACTGTATTCGCCAAGGGAAAGGCCAGCACATGCTGATGGTGATAAATCTATTAGAGATTCAAAGGCTTTAAGCATCGCTACTGAAGTTGTTAGGATTGCAGGCTGTGTTACCTCAGTTTCATTCAGTGCTTCTTGAGTGCCATTAAAGATCAGGTCTTTTAAATCATAACCTAATGCTAAATTTGCTTCATCGAAAACGACTTTTGAAGCTTCGAAAGTTTCGTAAAAATCCTTACCCATACCCTGTTTTTGAGCGCCTTGTCCAGCAAACAGATACCCGATTTTCATAAATGCCTCCTATTTTATATGGTCGTAAACACGTGTCATGACCGCTTGGCAATCGCCAAGTAACTCTTCAACGATTTCCTTTGCACTTTGTCTTTTAGTAATTAAACCTGCAACTTGTCCTGCCATAACGGAACCGTAAGTGACATCGCCATCCACAGCAGCCTTTTTAAGTGCGCCTGCACCAAGTGCTTCTAGTTCGTCGGCGGATGCGTTATTTTTTTCAAGTTCACAGTATTGTCTATAAAGCTTGTTTTTAAGTATTCTTACTGGGTGACCTGTAGGTCTGCCCGATACCACTGCTGACGTATCTTTTGCATCAAGTACCATCTCTTTGTAATTATCATGAACGTTACATTCGTGAGCGACTAAGAAACGCGTACCTACTTGTATCCCTTCAGCACCAAGCATGAAAGCTGCAGCTGCGCCACGGCCATCTGCTATACCACCTGCAGCGACAACGGGAATCTTAACCGCATCGACCACTTGTGGTACAAGTGCCATCGTCGTCAGTTCACCGATATGGCCACCAGCTTCAGTTCCCTCGGCGATGAGTGCGTCAACGCCTAAGCTCTCCATACGTCTAGCAAGTGCTACCGAAGGTACAACTGGAATGATTTTAATCCCAGCTTCTTTTAATCTCTCAACATATTTACCTGGGCTGCCAGCACCTGTGATGACGATCGGTACTTTTTTATCTATAGCAAGATCGATGATGTCGTCAGCAAATGGACTGAGTAACATGACGTTAAGTGCATAAGGACGATCGGTAAGTGTTCTAATTTTATCAACTTGTTCTTCAACGACTTGACGCGGTGCGTTGCCACCTGCAATAACACCTAAGCCACCTGCGTTTGAAACTGCTGCAGCTAAATCTGCATCTGAGATCCAAGCCATACCACCTTGTATCAGCGGGTACTTAGTGCCAAGCAAATTACTTAAGTCATTTGCTCTCATAAAAACCTCCAAATTTTATAAAAAGTTTATTTTTCCCCTTATGAAAGAAAATCCAAAGCTTTCGCAATGGATTTTCAAGTGAAGTGGATGTTATTCAAATTTATTAAGCGTTATAGTTTTCAATATAAGTTACGATGTCGCCAACAGTCTTAATAGAAGCTGCATCGCTTTCAGCAACTTTGATATCAAATTCATCTTCGATGGACATGATTAAATCTACCATATCAAGTGAATCAGCACCAAGATCTTCTTTGATTTTGCTTTCTAATGATACTTCATCTGCATCTAAATCCAATTCTTCAACTAAAATTGATTTTACTTTTTCAAAACTCATAGTCATCCTCCATATACCTTTTCTTTTTATAAGTTCAAATCATACGATTAATCGACTTCAAAAGTCAATCAAAGTATATTGGATTAAGATGCCCCAATCAATAGCTTTTATAAATTGTTTATAATTGAGAATAATTTCTTTATAATCTTTTTTTAATGTGTTTAACCGTCTTATTTAATCATTTCTATGTTAAAATAATTATAATCTCGGCAGTTTGAGTTCGGTCTTAAAATGGTATAAAAAAGCTAATTGTAGTGTATTATTAATTGTAGAAATGGGAGGCAGAAATGGGTCTTTTTAATTTTATTAAAGGTGAATTTTTAGAAGTCGTACATTGGGAAGATGACAGTCAGGATACGATGGTTTATAAATTTCCAATGACAGACAAACAACAAATAAAAGAAAATGCACAGTTAATCGTTCGACCATCACAAGTGGCAATTTTCGTTTATCAAGGTCAGATCGCTGACGTGTATCAACCTGGAAAATACACGCTACATACTGACACGATGCCAATTTTAACAAGTCTTTCAAACTGGAAGTATCTATTTGAAAACCACTTTAAAACAGATGTATATTTCATAAATACAAAGCAGTTTGTCAATCAAAAATGGGGAACCGCCAATCCAATCATGATGCGTGATCAGGATTTTGGTATCCTTAGACTTCGCGGATTTGGTGTCTACTCATTTAAAGTCAATGAGCCAGTTGCATTTTTAAAAGAAGTCTTTGGTTCAAATAAATTTTTTACTGTCGATCAAATTAATGAACATTTAAAGAGCTTAATTGTATCTACTGTATCTGATGCGATAGCAGAAGCTAAGATCCCAGCGATAGACCTTGCGATGCAATACGATGAAATTGGCAGGTTGACGCAAGCGAGAATTGATGAGCGATTTGCAGTATATGGGCTTACCATATCTGACTTTGCAATAGAAAATATATCACTTCCAGAATCTGTGGAGCAAGCGATCGACAAGCGTTCGCAAATGGGTGCGCTAGGTGATCTAAACAAATACATGCAGTTTCAAACCGCAGAGGCGATTCGTGATGCAGCACAGAATGAAGGTGGCGGCATGGCGAGCATGGGCGCGGGTATGGGCGCAGGCATGGGCATCGGTAAAGCGATGAGCGATATGATGAATGGGATGTCAGGTGGACAAGGCAATGGCAATCCATCACAGCCTCAAGTTCAGTCACAGAATCCTTCCAATATAGCAACCAAGCCATGTCCAAACTGTAATCACCCTGTTCCAGAAGGTACGAAGTTCTGCCCAGAGTGTGGTGCAGATCAAGTTAAAAAATGCATTCATTGCCAAGCCGAGCTAAAGGGGAATCCTAAGTTCTGTCCAGAATGCGGTGGTAAGCAAACTTTAGAAGGTACATGTGGCAAATGCGGAGAGGCTTATGAAGGCGACTTAAAATTCTGTCCAAACTGTGGCAATAATTTGAAGGGATAATGTCATGAGTGATATGAATTTAAATGAAAAAACGAAAGTAAGTTCTTGCCCGACCTGTGGCGGGCAAATGGCATTTGATCCTGAAACGGGTGCGTTAAAATGTGGCTATTGTGATTCTGTAAAAGAAATTGAGAAACTAAAAGAAACAGTGATAGAAAACCCATTTGAAACGGCATTAAGAGATGGCGTACGCGAGTGGAATGAGGATGATATCGCACTGATACAATGTAAGAATTGTGGTGCTCAAATCGTTTTTGAGCCACATACCAAAGCACAGTTCTGTAACTATTGTGGCTCTTCTCACGTCAGTGTCATAACAGCAGAAAAAACCATTGCACCTGGCTATGTTATTCCGTTTAAGGTAACAGATAAAAAAGCGGGTGAAGCTTTTAAAACTTGGATTAGTAAAAGATGGTTTGCACCTAACGATTTGAAAACCGCTTATAAAAACGACAAAATACTTGGCACTTACGTACCACACTGGACGTTTGACACACAGACGTTTAATCGATACACTGCTCAAAGAGGCGATTATTACTATGTGACCAAGACTAGAGTCGTTAACGGTAAGACAGAAACCTACCAAGAAAGACATACGAGATGGACCAACGTAAGTGGCAACTATGAACGTTTTTTTGACGACGTTCTCGTCACTGCTTCAAAAAAGGTGGACAATCAAATCCTTTCACAGGTAGATTCATTTGACTTACATGAACTCATTACCTACAAACCGGATTATCTAGCTGGATTCTTCGCTGAGCGATATAGCATAGCGCTTGAAGAGGGCTGGGGAATTGGAAGAAATATCATCGATAACCAGCTTGAAAGTGAAATCACGCATCGAATTGGTGGAGATGAAGTACGTATGCTCAATGTGGCAACACATTATGACGATGTCACTTATAAACACATTCTGTTACCGCTTTGGATTTCAAGCTATCTTTATAAGGGAACGACTTATAATTTTATGGTCAATGGGCAAAATGGTACGGTTAAGGGCACTTATCCCAAAAGTGCACTTAAAATTGCATTAGCTGTTTTGACAGTAGTTGCGGTACTTGTGGTAGCATATATACTGATATCTGGTAATTCAACAGGTGTGAGTACTTATTAATATAGAAGTATAAAAGAGGGAAATTATGAAGCAGAATAGCATAAAGGCAATGACTGTCATTATCGCTTTGCTAATTTCATTTGGTTATGAAAACGCCGCTCAGGGCAGAATGGCACTTTTACTTGCCTTGGGCGGTTCTTTTGTGTTGCTCTCTTTCTTACGAGGTAGCTCACATCAAAGGTTTAAATGGACACTACTAATAGATTTACTCGTCGTAATGGGACTAAATTTCAATTCAAGGTTTGATGTGAATTATCTTTATATCCTATTTTATCTGTGGATCGTCGTTGAAGCAGTTGGCTATCATGACTTCTATTTTGGAGCAGGATTCTCTTTTTTAAGCATTATAGCAGCAGGTTTGAGTTTTTACTATAGTCTTACCTTCCATATCAATTATCAAAGTATAATGGAAGCGTTTATTATTTTATTTTTAATAGGTTTATTTATTACAATGCTGTTTATCTACAAGCTTTATAAAAGTGAAAAAGTTAGAGTAGATGAGCTCAATGAAAGGTTGAATCAGCAAATTGATTTAATGGCTAAGACCAATTTAAAACTAGAAGTATCCAATGCCTCCTTGGAATCTGCAAGGGAAACTGTCGAACAATTGACGCGTATAAAAGAGCGTTCAAAACTTGCAAGAGACCTTCACGATACGATCGGTCATGAGTTAACCGGCCATATTATGTCACTTGAGATGATAAAATTATCGCCTCAGGCGACAGCAGTTAAAACGGAACTACAGGAAACTATCGATCATTCAAGGGAAATTTTAAGAGCGCTAAGGGCGATGGTTGAACAAAGTAAAGATGTTATTCTACAGGATAATTTCTATGAGAACCTAAGCCAAAAACTGGACAACTTTTCGGCGCATACAAAGATTCAAGCCAAACTGAGTTTTCATCTTAAAAGTGCATCCATTGAAGAACAAGTTTTACAGATTGCCCAGCGATGTATTGTAGAATCTCTAACCAATACAGCCAAACACAGTCACTCCAAAAATGTATGGGTTTCCATTCAAGAGCTAGATGAAGGTGCTGTTTTAATTAAAATCCAAGACGATGGCGGTAGTCAAATGCCTATCGTATTTGGGAATGGATTAAACTTTATTAAAGAGCGCGTTAGAAGATTTGGTGGAACTGTTGTGTTTGAATGTGATGACAGTGGGTTTAGAACGACAATCAAGTTGCCTATGAAACTGGGTACAGAGAGTGAGGTAAATCGTGATTAAAATAGCGATTGTAGACGATCAAGTTTTGCTCGTTAAGGGCATAAGTATGATCGTTAGCACTTCAAATGATATGGAAGTGATATGGACGGCAAACAATGGGGAAGAGGCTTTATTTTTAGCAGATCAAAATAACCCTGATGTGATTCTAATGGATATTCGAATGCCTATAATGGACGGGGTAGAAGCGACTAAACAGATAAAATCAAAGTTTC
>DJWQ01000060.1:0-12377 GCA_002441045.1 Firmicutes bacterium UBA6226
TCTTTATAGCTATTGACTTCCATGTACATCCCTCCTTTCACCACTTAACGTACTTAGTCTCGTTGAAGTTCTTCTTGTCTTTAAGAGCCTTGCTAATAGCCAGATCGATTCCGCTCCTAGTTTTCAAGTGGTAGTAATATAAATCTTTAAAGGACGTATTAAGTCTATCTGTTCTCCCGGCCGCTTGAGTCATAACTTTGTAGGAATAGTTCTGTGAGTAAAACACGATTGTATCAGTCTTGATGCAGTTCCATCCTTCACAACCAGCAGTATATTGGACGAGATATACCCAACTCTTACTATTCGGTATTGGTTGATGTTTGTGACCGTTCCATTCGGCGACTTCTACATCTTCGCCATAACCAAGATTTTTGAGTATATCCAACTCGTAATCAAAGTTATAAAATATGATCACTTTAGGATGCTTTTCAAAGATTTCTAAAACAGCCACTTGCCTGGATTCATCAGAATTCACGATTTTACGCCAGACATAACAAAGCCCACCGGCGTTAACGATGGGTTCGTTTTTATATGGGTCCCAGCGAGTTCTAGTAGCATCCTTATACTTTTCTACACTATAAGAAACGTACACATCTTTGTGATGAGCTATTGTCTCTCGCTTGAAGTCCATCGTTACAAGAATAGATCGTCTTAAACGAATCAACCTACCGGTATTAAGATAACGGTCGACCTTTGGAAACTTACTGAACCGGCTGTATACGATATGTTCTCTTGTGAACTCCGTTCGATTTTTGTAGAAGTCGTTCGCAATAAAGACCGGAATATAATCCTGCCAGGTGTCACCGGGAGTTGCGGACAACAGAATCCAATCGTTACTCTTCGTGATCTTAAGGAAGGACTTTACCCATGCTCCGCTTCCGATTACTCGCTGCTCATCAAATATGAAGAAAGCGTCTTTGACGTCGATATATTTTCCAATATTGTTCCAGCTATCGACAACCACCTTTTGACCATGGTAGATATTAATTTCCGGATGAATAGAAAGAAGGAAGGGCGAAAGCTCACCCTCCCATTCTAATGTATCTCTTTTTCTTGCAGTTGTGATGATATATAAGTCCTTAGGAGGATTATCCATCGGAATATGATTACCACCAGTCAAGCTGTTTGGATCTCCACCATTTTGGAGATAGTAGTAGGATAAGGCGGTTAAACTTTTCCCCGAACCGACACCGCCACAAAGAACGCAGCCATTTTTCATCTGCTGGACAGCTTTTATCTGGTAATCAAATAACTTAATGGACATCAATCAACCTCCTCAAAGCGATACCCGAGGTGTGATTTTACCTTTCCAAGTAAGCAAGCTGAAATAGCGCTCTTATGGCCGCCTATATATTCAGCACACTCCGTAATACTTTGGAATATCTCTCCGGTTTCTAATATTCGTACTTTCTTTGATGGATGTGGTCGAGGAGGGAGTCTATATGGAATAAACAAACCAGTTTTAATCGCGTGTCTTGTATTTTCCGAGTGTTTACACCACTCTAGATTACCTATAAAATTGTTTTCTTTATCTCCATCGATATGATTGATTTCAAATTCTTCATAATCACAATCAAAAAAAGCAGCAGCTACAAGCCGATGAATATATCTGGGATGATGTTTAGATTTACTAAATAACTTAATCTGTTGATATCCATTTTTTGTGGTGTAAGATTTCATTATTGTATTTGTTTTTAAACTTCGAACACGCCCATAATTACTAACTTCGTAGTCATTAAAATCTTTAACTGGTAGCCAAGTTTCCATTATATATCCTCCTTTCGTAAAAATATAAAAAGCCCGAAAAGTCGTTAAACGATTCGGGCTCTTCTTTTAACGGATCTGTTTAAAATGGTTCTTCCTCAGGACCCTCTGCTTCTGTATATTTAGCTGCAAATTCATCCTCTTCGATGGTAACATACATGGTTTTTAAATAAGCCTTAATACCGGATTTATTATTTACAGTCCACGAATAGGGCCTGATGGTCAAATCTACATTGCGGATCTCAGCAAAATCCAACGTATCAATTGACTCGTTATCGAGAGGAGTCTGAGCTTTTCGTGTAACCATAATTACTTTTGGTGGAATGTTCATGAAGCTTACCGCAACCTGGAGATAATGTTTCACTTCATCGCCCTCATCACGAGGAGCTAGAATTCTCACATTCCAACCGTCCTCAGCCAACCTCTGAGCTTGTTCCGGGTCATCGATGATGACACAGAAGTTACGGTTACCAGCTCGATTATACTTTGTCTCCTTACCTGAGAAGTTTCTGAAAATGATACGGGCATTTTCGATGATGATATTGTCTATGTTTTTATAAGACATAATTATTCCCCTTTCGTATAATTTTTTTGACATGGTGCTTTTGCTATTTGTCCATCTGCTTGTAATAAAACATGTTCACAAGGACATTTATCTCGCATATTACCTGAAACATGAATGGATATCTCTTTCAGATTCTCACCTCTACCTTTTGGAACAAATTTTAGAAGATTGATCTTGGTTCCTTCATTAACTTTAATCGGATTATCAAAACATTTAGAAGATAAACAAATATTTGCTTCAACATTTATTCCATTGTTGAGAACACGAGCATTATATTTGATCTGCTCCAATGCATTCGTGTAAACCCACACGTTTTTTGTCCTACTTTGGCAGGCTTTAAGTATAAGATAAAAGTCGGGATGCGCTAATGGTTCACCACCTGATATATTTATTCTATCGCAATGACCCACATTATTTTTTTTTTCAAGAAGTCTAATATTGTCTTTAATGCCAAATGTTCACCTTTGGGGGTAGCATCTGTTGAACAATAATCGCAATTATTCGGACAATATTGGGTTATCTCAATAGTATACTCCATGTTTCTTTTTTCCTTTCATATTCTGTTCTAAAATGGCATACATTCATAACCAGCATCGCATATTAATTTTTCGTCAATTTCCCGAGTTTTTTCCCAATGCTTACATCCTTGACAATCGGTCTTACCGCACAACATGTCGTCCCAAGGAGGTTTTTCAGAAATATAAGGATCATCCGAAACAAACCATTCGAAATCGCCAAACTTCGAAATAGATTCCACAGCTTCATCGACCATCTTGTCATAGTAAGACCTATCGACATCGGCCTCTTTTTCTAACTCGCTAACCATTTCGGACTCCAACCACCTGTAGCCTTTGGAGCCGGTAGCGGCAGCGTAACCTTTTTTTTCGGTTTTTTTGTTGAGTGTTTCTCTGAGCAGAATTCCTCCACCACACCCATCCTTAATTGGACAGAATTGACCAACCTTTCCTATAAAACGATAGTTATGTTCATCTTTTGGCAAGGACTCATTCATATCCAAATATAAGGCTGAGGTTACAGACTTGGTTTCACACATGTCCTCAAATATGATTTCTTCTTTACTGAAGAGTTTCTTGAACACATATGGAATCTGGAACTGAGTTCCGGTCGCAGTCCATTCGCCGGCGTGCTTACCATCTTTATATTTCGCAATATAAACCGCATCATTGACCAAACAGAATCTGTCGTACGTAGCCTCGTGTTCAAAGGTGTAGCCATACTGCTTACCATAATCCATAACAAACTTGATAATTTCCGGAGTAGCATCGGGAATTTTGATAGAGTCGGTCTTAACATGAGCAACAATAAAACCCCGTTTTTGCACCTCGTGTTTGAGGTTAATCATAAACAGGGCTCCACGTTTTGCTACGATATTGTCCTTGTTGCGAGAATCTCGGAATGGGTTATCAAAGCTTGCCGATGTAAGACCATATACTGAGTTGATTGCGATCTTTAGAGCCGTAGCCAAATCTGATGCCGCGTTCTCATCGGTTAAGTATTTAGCCAACGCTCCGCCCAGCATTTTTCTGGCTTTGTCAAAATCTTTATGTTTTATTGCCATACGAGCATCCAAAATATCTTTGAATCTCTGCGTGTATTCCTCTCCAAAGAGTTTCTCAGCGACAATACTGCTAGGATGCATCGAAGCAACATCCAACAACGCAACGTTACCATACATACCAGGCTCAGAATATACATATCCACCTTCGCCAGCTTCCTCGTCACGATAAGTTGACTTACCACCCTCAAACTTATAACCAGGAAATATAGGTCTTCCTTTTTCATCGAAGATAGTATACTCGTCTCCAAATTCACTGTAGAAAATATCATTCTCTGTAACATGGTCTATACTTATTCCAGTTAACTGGGCAGCATCTTCAGTCATTTCGCCCATGTTGCGGTAGTTGAATTGGTCTTGCGGTTTTCTGTTACTTCCAAATATAATTCGAGTGGTTAAAGTGTTTGTGGTATCATTAACCGTCATACCGGCGACATCAGCTAGGATTTGTCTTGCCAAGAAATCGGATTTTCTAGCGTTGAACGTAGCCTCGGTTGCTATAACATCGTTGTCACAATACTCAGCAACTTTTGTCCACATTTCTTCTGGCACCGGTTTATCCCATGGGAGACCAAGCTCCTGATGGTGGATGCCAAGTTCTATTTCGAACTTCTTAAGACCTTGCTTCTTGCTGGAGAAATCGTAAACGTCCGTATAAGATACGTTATAGGCTTCCCCAAAGAAACAATTCGCGCTACCGGAGATAATCTTCTGAGACAGGTTGTAGAGCTGCTCATTTGTATAACCCATCAATCGAGCATACAAAATATGATTATCATACCTTCGGCAATTGAATCCAACCAATCTGAATCTCATAAGATCTTCAATTTCGGTCGGAGTAGGGTTAATCATCCGCACAACCGGTTTTCCTTCACCTTCAATTTTCCAATTCACCAAAAACAGGTTAGGGAATACCTCCACATCATAGAAAACCAACTTAGCATCCTCGTTTTTTCCTCCTGTGGATGGGTCTGCTGATTTAAACTGCATCTTGTTTACTAATTTAATACAATAATCGGCCTGGTTAGTGCTGCTTGCTGCAAATGCCAATACTGCATTACGCATATCTGTAATGTCATAATTTAAGTCGCTGGTATGCGCATCTTCCAGTATTTTATAAATGAAATCGATACTGGGCTTAGTACCTGGATGTATCTCTTTGTTGAGATTTCGTTTGATCAGTGTTCTAAGCCCTTTCTCGCTTTTTATGGCTTCAAAATTTACCATTTTGTTTTCTCCTTTCAGTGGTAAACCAGAACTAATAGTCGAGATGGGTAAGTCGTTGCATTTTGACAATTTTCGTCTCAATGAACTTTTCCCAATGAACACCTTAACTTCTATGTAGTCATCATAAACTCGGCTCAGTTTTGAGACGTCTCCAGTGTAAATATAATGCAGGTGTATTCCTGCACCACTCTTACTAAGCTCCGCATATGTAGGCGGCCATTTACTTGCTTCTTCGATGTTCTTTTCAAAAGATTTATTACCTTCTCCATCTGGAATATCGAAGTCAATGACAATATGGTTTTCCGGGACTCTAACGTAGTGAATCCTAGATGTATTTAGCTCAGATAGTTTTGATGTCACATCATCCCATTTATCAAATGGGGTTTTCTTCGATGTGGCGTACTGAGCAAGACAATTGGCACACTCCTTATCAAATATAGATTTCGTACTGGTAAATTTAATCAGAGGTACTTTTACTTGTTCCTCTTTTTCGTCGAGGTTGCTTTCTTCAAATTTTTCCGTCCGAAATCCGCTATAGTAACTTCGAACCCTAGATCCATCATCAAAATTAAATCGATCCTTGTAATCCCGGAAATAATTCCTAAGCTCCTCCTTAAAGATTCTTTGCGAATATGGAAATGCTACCTTTGCCTCATCGCAGTAAGTTTTATACATTTCCCAAGCGGCTTTAAGAGTGGTTCCATCTTCCTTCTTGAACACATGGTATGAGTCAATAACGAAGTTGTAGAAATCGTTAGATGCACCAAGCATAGCCACTGGAATATAATCGTCGTACTTACCGGGATTACTCAAATATATCTCTTGGCAGTGACAAGCAATTGCCCCCAGCTCAAAACCGACCTGCTTCACGATTGTTTTATACTCCTTTGGGTTTAACTTATCGCCGGAAGGGGATACGTCAATTAGCCTTCGGATGAGACCTGATTTCGCATCTGTAATTTTTACCGGCTTATTTGTGCCCAGGAACAGAAAACATTTAAATCGATTAGAGTAGGTCGATTTGAATTTCTCGTTTACCGTCATAAGCTCATGGGAAACAAGACTATTCAACCTCGTATTGTCTTCGATTTTAGAGAGGTCACCATCGTGTTGAATTGCTACAAGCGGATTGGCTTTAAACGCTTCTAGAGCAAAAGAGTTACTGGACGAACCAAGAGCCCTCGCGTCAAATACCGAATAATACCCTTCAAATAACTGTTGGATGATATTGAGTATTGTAGATTTACCGGTTCCAGCTGCACCATACAGAACCATAAATTTCTGCAATTTCTTAGAATCTCCGGATACAATTGACCCGATCGCCCACTCAATCTTATGTCGCTCTTCCTCTACGTACAGAGTGGACATCAGCTTGTCATAGGCAGACAAATCGCCAGCTTCAAGCGGATAACTCAGCTTTTTACTGGCGTAATCTTTTTTATCGGTTTTGTAGTTGGAAAATATAAGTTTCTCATCCAACATATGAAAGTGGTCTCTCATCTGCTTCTGACAATATTTATGCCAAGAGTCAATCATTCCAGACTCAGCGTCCCACATATGCAGAACCTTAATATTAGAGTCAAACTTCTGGCGGTTTTCTTCCGCATATTTATCTAATTCACGATCTATCAGCTGTAAAGCGTCATGCTCATCTGTAGACCATAAACCGCGTTCTTCAATCCAGATAGCGTAAAAATCACCGCCTCTAATCATGAGATCTGAGCTTTTTTTGATGATGAACTTTGGATAGATTTCTATTACACCACGCTTTGTACTGCGTGTTGAAATCATTAGAAAGTCAATCATCGCACTTTATTCTCCTCTCATGCGTTTAAACTCCTCAATCTCTTTGCTGAGTTCTCCAATTTCAACCATTAGCTTTTTCCTCCTTTCGTTGTATGTTTGATGAAACTATCGATCGTTTCGAATTTCCAATCTTTATGACTATTGAAAGTAAATATAAATTCCTGTCCATTGGTCTGTCTTACACGAAGGCTGTTTTTACCATTCGGGAACCAAGTAGCGATCTTATCTCCGGCATAGACTGAGAAATATAATTCGAACCATTTAAAAACTTCATTGTGAGTCATTTATTCCTCCTAAGATAATAGAATGTCGTCCAAGTGCCAGCACATCTGGTACCAAATCTCAGCAGTTCGTAAATCGTGTTTGCAGTTCTCGACCGTAAACAAGCCACCCTCACCATTTCGTTTGTATTCTCGATTCATAAATCTTGAAATGACGCCATCCACATAGTCCTTATTGTATTTGGCGTCGTTCATAGAACCTAAACCGAGATTAACAATCATGTTCCAGAACCATTGACCTGTTCGATTACCCACATCGGGATCGTCCATAATATGTTCTTCGCAACGAATAGCAAGAGCAGTTAACATTTCCAAAATACTGCAAGACTGGTTATCCAAATAAGTTGTAATTATAAGACGTTCGTACTGACGCTCATATCCAAATCGATATCGGAGATCTATCCCATCTTCTGCTCTGTTACTGTCCATTCCGATAATATAGATAAACTCTATACTATGCAGGTGACTTAAAAGCTTCCTATAGGATAGTCTCTTAGAATATTTTTCATTGCATACGAGCTGGTACATCCATTCAAAGTATTCGTTGTTCAGCTCGTTTCTCATCATTTAATCATCCACCTCGTGCGGCTTTCTTTTACGGATATTCGAAAACTTTCTCTGGTCCAGCAGGATTTCGTAGTCACATTTCAACCTGTCATTTCTGACAAACACTGAATCATCCTCATACTCTCCAAAACTATTCAAAGAATCGAATCCAACGACGTCCTCAACATCATCTACTAATTCATCGTTATCGTCTGCCAGAATCTGATCGGCGTAATAAGTAAGACTAATTTTTTCATAATCATCAAACTCGCCAAACTCTTCCGGAGCAATAACATAAGGTTTATCTATTGTCATAGACTCCTTTTTCATCTCTTCTTCATCTTCTGTACCAATATCTGAATAGTTCCTATAACCCTGTTCACGCAACCGAGCAGCATATTCAACAACGCTAGGTTTTTCTTTTGCATTGTCAGCCTTTGTTCGGGCATCGACGTCCTCGGTTTCTTCGGCAAAATCTATTTCTCTCTTGGAGAATACCTCTTTTACCGAATCAATTTCATCTTGAGCGATTTGTTCGTATTTTTTCTCGACGTAGCGCCAGGTAACTATCGACCCGACAGCTGCGCCCAGAATAAACATTATAAAATTTGTTTTACTCATTATCGTTCTCCTCACATTTTATTGTCATAACGGTTAAAGCTAATCCGCTAAAAAGCATGGAAACGCTTAACAATATACCTCCTGTGATGTGTCTTTTTCGCTTTGTATTTAACACACCATCAAGTATGTATATAATGTTTTCTAAACTTTCCATATGTATTTACCTCCTCCCGCTAGATAAAATGGTAATACCTCCAACAAAACATATACCGGCCATCGCGGAAAGAGCATAAGATATAAATGCTAATGTGTTTTTCATTGTCTTATCTCCTTTCAATCGTATTTTGAAAAATAGTGATTTTCGACTTGAAATAGAGGAATTCCATATTTGCTATAATGACCCGCAGTAAAAAACATAACGTCGTAATTAGTTCGAGACTCAAGTTCTTCTCTAACTAGCTGGCAAATATCCTCTCTGACTTTACATCGATCTATCCTGCCGTTCCACATTGATGAAAAATGTTTTGGTTGATACACAACGTCGTATATTGTATTTGGAAAGTGTTTTGAATCCACGCGATTTAGGATAGTGTCGATTACCAGTCGTTTCCCTTCCTCGCATTCTCCCTCCGCTTCTGCCATCGTCACTAAGGCTATTAATTCGATGTCTTCATTAGATATCAATTCAACGTCCTTATTAGAGACTAAAGCTACAATTTTTTCAGTTTCTACATCATCGCCTGTAAAACCACTACAAGCCACAAAAATAAAGGTCAGAGAGAGAATAACTATTTTGCTTATTTTACACACATAGGTCCTCCTAAAATAAAAAACTACCCTCCAATTCAAAGATCAAAGGGTAGTCATCTTGTTTTAATGTGGGTTTTCACTCACATCATATCCCAAATATTACCGTCTACATTGAAATCAAGAAGGATCGTCCTCTCGTAGCCATTTACGAAATTACGGACCGTTTCCCTGTGGACATTATAAATACCGAAATCAACATAGTTATCGCCAATAGGATTTTCAGCATCGTAAACCCAACCAACTACCTGTCCGGCTTTTGTTCGAGGAATGCCAAGCATGTCATATACTTCATTCAAGAAGAGGCAACCATTTGCTCTGAGTTTATCGTTCGCATAATGTTGCTGAGCACGAAGAAACATCAGATTATACTCTGAATCCTTTTCCCATCCAGTACAACCATCATCAAAAAACCGAGCGTAATCGCTATAAGTGTTAGGGTCTTCGGCTACTTGGATGGTTTCTTTAACCTTCTTTTCCTTACCATCTTCACCAACGACGATTTTTTCAATCTTTTTAGCTTTGATGTTGTGTCTTAGTTCGCGTTCTACTTCCTCACCAAAACGCTCGACTACACGGTTTCTGTATTCCTTGAATCCTTTATCCACCGTAGCATAAGCCGCAGCCAGAGCTACATTACGCTGACGAAGAATATTGTTCGATGCCAGTATGCTTCCAAGAGACAGGGCTCCAAGAGCTACTGCCGGAGCATAAAGCTTCGCAAGCTTAACGCCGGTTTGAACATAGACAATTGCCAGGTCCTTCTTTACATCTTCAGGAGTATATTCTTCTGCCAAAGACTCGTTAGCCGCGCAATTATGGATAGAATTAATATCTTCTTTAGTTTTCTCTAGAATATCACTCACCTTAGTGGTAGCCTTACAAGCCATAACGGCGCTTACTACGGTTCCAACCACACCTGCTACCACAAGAATTTCTGGGCTATGTTTCTTGAGTTTAAAACCCATCTTGTTAAACGAACTACTTAAAGTTGTCATAAGTTCTGCTTTTTTCATAATTAGATATTCTCCTTTTCTTTTTTAATATTAGCAGTGACGCTCAATGCAATTTCTGCGCCGCAGGCAGCATAACCGGCCAAATCTACAAAGCTGTCTTCGGTTGCTGTTCCGGTCTTAATTCTAGCGATCTTAAGTAACGCCATCATCATAGCTACGTCGGTTGCCGTAAAATCAACATCCTTGTATGTTGACCATAAAGCGGCTATTGACCGAAAATTATCTTCAGGGGAGCCGTATTCATTTTCTCGCTGGCCACATACACATTGTTTGGCCTTATCTAAAGTTTCTGCTCTCGTCATTTTTATCTCTCCTCGTTCAAATATTCGTAATACTCGGATTCGGTTGCAAATAACATCCAACGTCCAGTCACAAAACCCATATAGCCGTATGATGTTAAATATCCTTCCATATCGAACCCTCTTAATTTAGCGGAAGTGCTTTAGGCAGTTTTAACATATACCCGTCTCGTACCCGAATTACAGATACGCTGCGAATATCAGTCCATCCGTATTTGTTATCCGTATAATTGCCGGTAATACCGACCAAATCATACAAATCTGCTACGCTAACTAACCCATAAGTAGAAATCAATTCATCCATTCTTGATAAGACATCTTCGGCTTCTCCGCGATTATCCAAAATAATGTCGTCATAGTTATAGCCGGTTTTCGTCCGAGCCGCGCTATAATCTCTACGGTCATTTCCTTTATCGTAATAACTCCTGTAAGATACCTTAGAAGCAGTAGAGTTACTCTTTGTCTTACCGGTCTCACCGTAGAGCATCATATCAATACCGTTCGTAACAATATCCGAAATGGCTTTTTTAATTGCTGGAACCAAAACATCCAGCAAAATATAAGATTTTACATTACCGACGTCTTCCGAAATAAATACATCCGCAAACTTTTGGATCTCGTTTTTCTTCTTGGACTTCACTGTTCCAGCAATTACTTTTTCCACTTTCTTTTCCGGCACAGATTCCCGCTGTTCTTCTTTGGATTTATGGGAATTTGGCTTGTATTGATCCATCGTAGTTTTTTCTCCTTTTATAAAAGAAAAAGAGAAAGCACCTTGTTAAAGGCACTCTCCCTTTTAAGAACTCTGTCTTTCTATTTACTTAGTTCCATCAAATTACTCGTCGATCTCAGCATCTTCGAATTCATCAAATTCTGCGTCCATCTTTTGCTGTTCTTTCTTGGCTTTGATTTTAGCCACCATCGGTTTGATTATGTACTTGTAAGTTGCTACACCTCCAAGAACTACCAATCCGACACCAACCGCCACCTTAATACCTTTTCTAGAACCCGCTGTTGCGATTTCCTCAGTTACTTCGATAATCTCTCCATTTACCATGATTTCATTAGTATTCATTTTATTTTCCCCTTTCAAATATAGATAATTTTATAAGTTCTTTCATTAAAGACTGTGTTTTTTTCGCGCACCCAATATTACCTATAGTCATACTTAGGTGCAACTTGATAATCAATAACAAGACAAGGTGTCCCATCATCAGCTAATTGTGAACTAAAATTCAAATCTATGTATCCGTGGTCAATATTCCATCCAAGATCATCGCCGATACTGGTAGGATTAAGCCCGATTTCATAATAGAATTCGTTGAGTGAAATATACATTTCATCTCTCATTTGTCGATTGAGTTCATTCTCGATTTTTTTCAATTTATCAATATCTGATTTGAAATATCGACCTGAAATCACATCATAGCAGAGGGTGTTACCTCTTTCGGTAATGATTATTTCTCGACTACTAACCGGATCTCGATTAATCCTATCCTTCGCAACAGCATCTCTTACAGACTGTTCTTTTTTCTCACCGATAGCTTCGATTACTTTTCCTTTGTATTCTTTCAGAGCTGACTCGGATAGAGTATAAGCCGTAGCTAATGCAGCGTTACGACGGACATTTACTGAACTAGCCCCTACTAGACAAGCAATAGATAAACCTCCAGTTACAGCCGCAGGAATATAACAAGTCCATGCAGTTTTTACGGTTTCAATGAATGTAAGTTTGTCTACGTCATCATTATTTTTTCTCTCTTCAATAAGTATAATCGCCTTCGGGGTTGCTTTGACTGCCATTACGGTAGTTGTAACCATTCCAGCGATACCGATGCCCGTTAATATCTCTGGACTGTGTTTACTTATTGTCATCCGTATACTTTTGGCAATTTTAGATAAGTTTGGTTTATTCATTTATTCATTTTT
>DJWQ01000060.1:12418-14260 GCA_002441045.1 Firmicutes bacterium UBA6226
AAGACGAAGAAACTTCTTTTTTCGTTGCATTTTGCATCCAGTACCATTCGTAGTTATCATTGAAATCAGCAATGCGATTCTTTCTCTTTTTCATAAGAGGAAGCTGTTCATCATCATCTGGTTCTATTACATCGTTGTACCAATCGTCGTGACCGAACATCTGTCCGTATGTAGGAATCGTAAGATTGTCGATCCTGTCTCTTAAATCTTTCGGAAATGCTGCTAATAGAACATCGTTGATCCATTTACAAAGATCTGATTTCTCATAACCGCCTTTATTAGTGTATTTTTTATTCATGGGCTGCTCCGCAACACAGTCATCAAATAAGAACAGCGTTCCTTTGTCGGTGATTTTCTGTGCAGTCGCAGTAAATTCACCAAACCCCGTTAACTGAATGATTATTTGGTCTCCCACCTGAATACTACTTGTTTCTAACTCCTGTTTTCTTAATACCTTCATAATTTTTCTCCTTTCAATTGGTTAGATTTACAAAAACAAATCTAAAATCTCTTTAGCCGTCTCTTTAGCAACAGAGAATATAAATTGAGAACGCCTGTTGTTATTCATTTCTGAGAAATAGTCCATCTCACTTATAAATTCCTCGATTATCTCGATAGGTGTTTTCTGTTCTCGACCGGTGATTGTAAGATGAGGGGGTAATCGTAATGACTCTTCAATAATACGACCTTGAAGTTCATAGGCCGCCCACCTAGAATAACTTCGTCCTCCAAAACGATCCTTTGGCCAATTAGACTTAGGTTCAAAAAGGTGTTCATCTATGTAATATTGAAGTACTGATACTGCGGCTTCATTCGTATTCATTCTTCATACCATCCTCTCCTAGAAAGAAAAAGAGCCCTTGTTAGGACTCAAATTCATCTCTTTTGGCAAGCGCTTCATTTATTTTTTCTTCAATCTTTTCATCCATCTTCTTGTCGTTAACCCAATCGGTTATGAGTGTCGCACCCATTCCGATTACAGTTGCTGCAATACCAAGGATTTTAATCAATTTTCCGTTAATCATTAAGCAATTACCCCCTTTCATAATAGTAGTTGTAAATTTTGCGTAAACACCATTAATAATCGCTATAGAACTTGTTGGGGTCCCAAAGAGCCGATATAACGCAGCACTCCATACCGTCGTCCATTACAGCACGACTGTTCTCAAAATCGAGCCACATGATTCCTCCTTCCATGAGTTCGTCCAAAGACCAACCGATTTCATCTCCGTATTTGATTTCATCAAGACCTAAGAACTCGTAGAATTCGTTTATAGTGGAATCGCCACGTAGACAAAGGTTTCGGTTAACATGGTATTGAGCATTTAAAACGGCGGCCATAGTTGCTGTAAAATATCTTTGCGAAAATAAGTCGTAACACAGAATTCTCTCGCTTTCCGGGTCTAAATCTGAAGAATACACTGAATACTCATCCGCTGAAACGTACGTATCCTTAACCATCTGTGCTTTAATTTTCGAATCTGCCTCCTCACCGTAAACAGTATTTGCAGCTTTTCTATACTTCTGATAGGATTCGCTCAACATGACATAGGCGCTCACCAAAGATGCTTGATTACGTTTGTTGAGTACGTTCGCTCCAAAAATGCAGGAAATTGTCGATAGTCCGACAAGCGCGGCCGGAATATAACATTGCCAACAGGATTGAACCGCTTCGATTTTTGTGTAGGCATACGGGTCTCCATCATGATTTTGCCTACTGTCGGCTCTAATAAGATCCACGGCTTTTGGTGTGACTTTAACTGCCGTTACAGAGGTGGCCACAACACCGATTGCGCCTATACAAGTTAAAATGGTAGGGGAGGACCGCTTCAAATATAACTT
>DJWQ01000165.1:0-4730 GCA_002441045.1 Firmicutes bacterium UBA6226
TCTATGGGTCTAGCACCATTATTGGTTAAAGAAATTTTCAATATCGTAGAAACGATTAAAAAGCAAGGAACGACAATCCTACTTGTCGAGCAAAATGCAAATCAAGCATTACAAGTTGCCGATCGTGCTTATGTACTGGAAACAGGGAAAATTATCAACTCTGGAGACGCAAAAGTACTTCTCGAGGATGATAGTGTTAAACGCGCATATTTAGGAGGTTAGCCACTCTTTAAATAGTCGATCCTTTGAAATGTCAACAATCTAAAGAAGCAAGCCTATTGGCTTGCTTTTTTAGTTCAGTATCACATTAATTTTGAAAAAGATTAAAGAAATCAAAATCACTTTTGATAATGTGGCCTACAACTACATCTTGAATTAGATATTTTGCCACTGTGAGAACAGTAATTGAATGATCATGAAGTCCTTTTTCTATGGTTTTAGCCTTTGTCACTAATTCCCTATGAATTTGTTTGTGTTCTTCTAATTGTGAATAATGGTACTTTTCGAGAATTACCTCTTCATTATCGAAGTGTGTTACGATATGAGACATTAGCTTATCGAACTGTTTTAAAGTCTCTTCTTCAGTTCCGGGTCGAAAACAATTCACGATGATTTCGTTTGAAAGACGAATTAATGCGAAATGCTCATCGTCAATCTCAGGGTTGCCACTTCTAAAAAATGGTCCCCATTCTATGTTTATTGGTAAACCTGAGGCGTTGATATATAGTTCTTCATCTGTGACCACTTTGTTTCTGCCAGTTAGCTTTGCCAAATAAAGTGAGTTATCGACGCGTTTGAAGACAGATTCCTCTGTATCGTCTTCACGCCATTGTGTCACACCAAAGCTTGAAGTCAATTTAACGATGCCGTCAACTCTCAGTAACTCTATTTGTGTACGCAGCTTTTCAGCGACATATGAAGCGGACTTTAGATCTGTATCGAGAAGTAGTATGCTAAACTCCTCACCGCCCCAACGACAAATTAGATCGCTCTCTCGAAGCTGTGATTTTAACAAAATAGCAATTGATTTTAATACCTCATCACCTGTAAGATGACCATACTCATCATTTATCTGTTTAAAATAATCCAAATCCAGTAATATCAGTGAGAAAGGGCGATTATTTCTCAGCGACTCATGAACTTTTTTATTGAAACTCTCGATGTAGAAGGCACGATTGTAAACACCAGTCAGCCCATCCCTAGTGGCGAGCTCGTATAGCTTTTCAGTCTTTTTAAAGTTATCTTGAGTAATTCTATAGTGTGTTAAACAAGTATGGATTCGCAACATGAAGAGTTTAAAATCAAGAGGTTTTAAAATGAAATCATCAGCACCGATTGCCAAGCAATGTGAAATCGCTTTCCCCTCGCCATAAGTTGTAACGAGAATGACAATGGCATTATGATTGTACTCTCTGATGTTATAAATAACATCTTCACCATCGTAATCAGGCATAACTAAGTCTACTAAATAGAGATCATACATAAATTCTTGATCCATGAATTCGGTCGCTTTTTGATAGTAGTCCACCTTTGTAATGTTGTGCTTTAAAAAGAAAGCCTTTATAATCTCAAGTGAAAATCGGCTGTCGTCGATAACTGCAATATTAAGTTCAGAGAGGGTCTTTATGGTTTCAATTTCTTGACTTATCGTGTCAAGGTATTTATTGAGTCGTCCATAGCTGAAACCCGTCTTGCGCATAACCGTCATAATACCAAGATCATACAAATGCGTCTTTGCTAAAAAGTCAATTTGATCTGAAATGATAATAATTGAGATTGGACTAATAGTGGAGGAGAGCATCTGTTTAATCATCAACTCAATGTTAAGAATATCCTCAGAGCAATCGAAAATGATAAGTTGAGAATCATTGAGAGATTCAGACCTTAAAGAGGTTTGATCCAGTCTTTTGTGTTCAAAAGCAATGCCTTTATTTTCAATAAACTTTTGTAGATGGTCTGCAAAATTATCATCATTAGCAATATAAAGTACTTTCATATTGGCTCCTTTAATTACGTCATTTTTACAATATACCCAGAATAATTGCTCTAAATTTCTATTATAATTAAATAATCGTCAAGAATTGAAAATTGATTAATCTTATTTATAGATTTAACAAATGGGTCTAAAGATACATATTTATCTTGAAATGATTTAAAATACACAAAAGGGATAATAATTAGATAGATAAAGGAGGTTTATATGTTACGTAAAAATATATGGGTTATGTTAATGGTATTTGTGTTTGTTCTTTCTGGTTGTTCTGGTGGTGCATCAAATGTCGATGAGACGACGCAACAAGTGACAACGGTTGCAGAAACAACCACACAAGCGGAGGCTACAACAGAAATGACGGAAGCTGCAAGCGCGTCTAATGATTTGGAAGGGTTAGCATTACTTGAAACGCTCAATTACTATCAGCCAGATCATATGGTGATTAAGTATAAGCTAACTTCGGCAGAAGGAACTATGGAATCAACCTACTATTACTCAGGCGATAACCTTAGGATGGAAACGGAGATAATGGGGTTTGGCAATCAAATTTATATCCACAATGCAGATGATGGCGTTTCATATCAATATCTTGAAGGTGATACGCAAGGCATTAAGTTTGCTGATATGAGCGAAGAAGAATCAGAAGCTTTAGCCTCTGGTGGAGATATGGGTGTAAACACAGATTTAGAAGAAATTACTGATATGGGAGACGCGAACATCATTGCAAGAAAAGACATGCTCAATGGTGAAGAGGTGATCTATGTAGAAACACAAGAATCAGCTGATGGCGCTGGCACATATATGGTGAAAATGTGGTTTTCTGTGAAATATGGAATTCCTTTGAAATACACTGTAGAGCAAGGCGGAACTGTTCTCATGACAAATGAGGTGACGCATATTTCTGAAGATCCCAATATGGATATGATGTTGTTTATGCCACCTGAAGATGTTGAATTTATGGACTTTGATAGCAACTCGATGTTCAATATCCAGCCGTAATCTAAGTCGTGTAGAAACTTAATAAAATTACTTTAAAGCACTGTTAACACTTGTGGCACTTACTTTTAAAAAGTAGTGCTGCAAGTGTTTTTTGTAACCTATGTTACTGAAAGTGATTCTCAATAAGAATAAGATTAAGACAAATAAAGGAGACTTCAAATGATTTCTATAAGTTTAAAAAGTACGGTTTATGAATTGTGTGAAAGCTATCCAGAAATGAAAAATGTCTTATTCGAGCTTGGGTTTGTCGATATTATAAAACCTGGAATGCTTCAGACAGTCGGAAGAGTAATGACACTTGAAAAGGGTTCAAGACTAAAGAACATAGGAATAGCAAAGATAAACGATCAGTTAAAACAATATGGATTTGAACTAAAGGAGGATGAACATGAGTGAATTTATCAACAACAGTGACCATAAAAAAGACGCATTAAAGGCAATCATAAAAAGACTACATGAGGGCGAGTCTGTTGATGCTGTAAAAGCTGCATTTGAAGCACTTACAGTGAATGTTTCCGCAACTGAGATCACAGAAATAGAACAGGCATTGGTCAATGAAGGGTTAGCTGTATCAGAAATTCAGCGACTATGTGACGTACATGCAAGTGTGTTTAAAGGTTCAATTGAAGAGATTCACAGAGAAGATGGTTTCAACCCTCAAGATTTTGATCTGGGACATCCGCTTCATACCTTTAAGCTTGAAAATCGCAAAATAGAGAACTTGATGGATCAAGATCTTTTAGATGCGCTAAGTGCCTATTCAGAATATACCAGTGAAGATAGAAAACAATCACTTTTAAACGCTATCCAAAAATTAGAGACCATAGATAAGCACTATAAACGAAAAGAAAATTTGATTTTCCCATATATGGAAAAATACAATATTACTGCACCACCTCAAGTCATGTGGGGAGTGGATGATGAGATTCGACTTAAAATTAAAGTCGTTAAGTCGCTNNATCAAATCAATGAGATGATTTTTAAAGAAGAAGAAATTATGTTTCCTATGATTCTAGAAAAGTTCTCACAAAATGAATGGATTGAAATTGAGGCGGCAAGTGCTGAAATTGGTTATACGCTATTAAACTCTGTAAATAGATGGCGTCCAAAGCGCGTTGAAGACATCGGTGAAGTTAATTCTAGGGTAGAACCTGCAAGACCTTCACAGATATTGAAACAACCTGAAGTAACACATGAACTTCCAGCGTCTGTTTCTCTACAGGACGTGATCATCAACAGGATTCAAAAAGATGCACACACGTATGTGCCAATGGATGCTGGCGGCCTTTCAGCAAAAGAGATTAACGCCATTTTAAATACCGTGCCATTTGATATGACTTTTGTGGATGCCAACAATCAAGTAAAGTATTTTACTCAAGGAAAAGAAAGAATTTTTGATCGACCAGTGACGATTATTGGACGTGAAGTGAAGCATTGCCATCCACCAAAAAGCGTCCACATCGTAGAGCAAATCGTAGATGATTTACGTAGTGGTAAGAAGGACAATGAAGATTTTTGGATTAAACTAGGTGATCAGTTTGTCTATATTAGATATTTTGCAGTAAGAGATAAAGAAGGACAGTTTTTAGGGACTCTAGAAATTACTCAAAACATTAAGCCCATCACAGAACTCGAAGGCGAAAAAAGGTTGATGTCATAAAATAAGATTTGATATCTAAAAAAAGTGTGGTAGAATTATCCTCGATATTGCGGAGGTAATTCATGACCACACTTTTTT
>DJWQ01000165.1:4841-8043 GCA_002441045.1 Firmicutes bacterium UBA6226
AAAGGTTTTTAATGCCATTCAACCATTGGGGATTTTAGCGGAAAAGAACATGCTTGAAACGACAAATGGTGTTAATACACATAAAGGTGCCATCTATGCTTTAGGACTTAATTTAGCGGCGGTTTGTGAGTCAAAATATCAGTGCTCACAAAAAAACGATGATGAAAAAATTGCATGGATTCGCAACCGAATTTCTCAATATGTAACGGATGCAGTTAATTATGAGCTTGAACATATAAATCCCACAGTTAAAAGAACTTACGGCATTGATCAATATCTCAGGTATGGCCTTTTAGGCGCAAGAGGTGAAGCTGCCAGAGGCTATCCAACTGTTTTTGAAATCGGTTTACCTGAACTAAAAATGGCACTCGCGGAAAACCTTAGTTTAGAGCACGCAGCGATACAGGTACTGCTTAAAATTATTGTGGCATTAGACGATTCTAACGTTATTGGACGAAAGGGAATTGGGTATTTACATGAAAGCCAGTCCTTTGCAGAACTCGTGCTTCAAAATGGTGCCATGCGAACAGAAAGAGGGCGAGAGCTTATTGTAAAATACGATCAGTGGTGTATAAAAGAGCGCATCAGCCATGGTGGTGCAGCTGATCTTATGGCAGTTGTTTTATTTTTTTACTTCACAAATCTATAAAATAAATAGTTGTTAAAAAAATAGTTGCATTTTGTTCACATATCAATTACAATGTGATTGTGTTCAAGCAGAATGGATGATGAGTCGATTTTGCGGAACTTGTTAAATTAAGTGAATATTACGGATAATGCGGGGCAAAACCCCTAAGATCAGTATACAAATTTTATTTGTGTACTGATTTTTTTTGTTTAAAAATGCACGTTACAAAAGGATTGAGGCGTAAATGGTTTCAACGAGTGAACTGAAAATTATAAAACCCAATACAAACGAAATGCAAAAAATCATGGACTTGTTATCAGACCAAAACATACGATTAGATGATTTTGGCGGTACGACTTTTGGATTCTATGATACTGGTAAATTAGCGGGAACAGCTACTGTTATGGGAAATACACTTAGAAGTGTTGCTGTATCGAAATCACATCAAGGTACGAATACATTAGCGTTAATGGTACAAGATATTCTAGAAGATTTGATCTATCAAAATGTCTATGTCTATACTTCAGAAAAGGCCGCTTCTGCATTTGAACACATTGGCTTTTACAAAATTGAAAGTGCTGAATTTGAAGGTGAGACGGTGGTTTTACTTGAAAAGAAACCAGATGGATTTAAGAGATATCTTAAAAGAATGGGCTTGTTTAAATTACAGTCACAGAACGTTGGTGCAATCGTCATGAATTGTAATCCCTTTACTTTGGGGCATCTATACTTGATAGAAACAGCAGCATCAAAATGCGATCACCTTTATGTTTTTGTCGTATCAGAAGACGCATCCACATTTTCTTATGACGTTCGCATGAGGCTAATTGTAGAGGGAACTGCTCATATTACGAACTTAACCGTTATAAAAGGCGGTGATTATATCATATCTCAGGCGACATTTCCCAGTTATTTTCTAAAAAAATTAGATCGTGCAGTGGATTTGCAAGCACAATTGGATTTGAAAATTTTTGGAGGCCATATTGCACAGTGCATGGGGATCACGAAGCGTTTCTTTGGAGAAGAACCTTATTGTGAAACGACAAAAAAATACAATGATTACATGAAACAGCTTTTACCACTCTACCAGATTGAAGCGATTGAAATACCTCGAAAGCAGCAAGATGGTGAAGCAATCAGCGCATCCCGTGTTAGACGCTTGATAAAATCAAACGATTGGGAGGCAATTAAAAAAATAGTTCCGATAACAACCTATGAATACTTGGTTTCTTTTGAAGCGAAGAAAACCATTAACAAAATAAAAGCAAATGATACAAGACATTGAAATGGAGGCGCGTATGGAGTCAAAAAAGATTGGTGTCGCAGGAACGTTAGAGTCATGTGATATCCAAATCCAAATTGAATCAAACGACACAGATGAAAACGAAATTTATTTAAGAAGCGTCGTTGAAGCACAATTTGGTGATCATATAAGAGCTTTGATTAGAAGCATTCTAGGTGAACATCAGTTAAAAGGCGTCGTTGTTTCAGCAGTCGATCGAGGCGCACTCGATTGTACAATTATCGCAAGAACACAGACGGCTATTCTTCGCTACAACGGTGAAACTGAAATGGATTGGAGTGTGATTTTACGTGACTAACCCTGAAAGACTGAGAAGAACGATGCTCTATGTACCTGGATCAAACCCTGGGATGTTAGCAGATGCGATGATCTACGGTGCTGACTCGATTATGTTTGACTTAGAGGATTCAATTTCATTAAAAGAAAAAGATTCAGCAAGACTTTTAGTGTATAGAGCAGTTAAGACGCTTGATTATAAAGGAACCGAACTTGTCTGTAGAGTTAATGCACTTGATTCACCATACGGTAAGAAAGACGTTGAAGCCATGGTAGCAGCAGGAATAGACGTTATTAGGATGCCAAAAACTGAAACGGCTGATGAAGTAAAGGAAATGGTAGCTTTAATTGAGCAGTTTGAAGAAAAGTATAAAATAACAAAAAAAGTGAAAGTAATGGCTGCGATTGAAAGTGCTTTGGGCATTTTAAATGCTTATGAAATCGCTAAAGCATCAGACCGATTAATTGGGATCGCCATCGGTGCTGAGGATTATGTGACTAATATGAAGACCACCCGTTCGTCAACCGGTGTAGAACTACTTTATGCAAGATCTCAGCTATTAAATGCAGCTAGAGCTGCTGGGATAGCTGCTTTAGATACTGTTTTTTCAGATGTAGAAGATACTGAAGGCTTTTGTAGAGAAGTGAAATTAATTAAGCAATTGGGTTTTGATGGAAAGTCAGTTATCAATCCTAGACAAATTCCATTGGTTCACGCCATCTATCAACCGACAGAAGCAGAAGTAAATCATGCACTTGCAGTTGTAGAGGCAATTAAAGAAGCGGAAGAAAAAGGACTTGGCGTCGTTGCTCTAAAAGGAAAAATGGTTGATAAACCTATCGTTGAAAGAGCTGAGAGAATATTGATGTTAAGTCAGGCAGGAAGGTGATGACATGTCAAAACTCGTAAAAAGCATCCGTGAGGCAGTTCAAAAATCTGGCATCAAAGATGGTATGACCATATCCTTTCATCATCATTTTCGAGAAGGAGATTA
>DJWQ01000165.1:8247-17331 GCA_002441045.1 Firmicutes bacterium UBA6226
GGTTCTTTGGGGTATGCAATGGTTGACGCTGAGTTTGCTGATAAGGTGATTCTTATAACAGATGAAATCGCCGAATTCCCCAATATGCCAGCAAGTATCACTCAAGAGTACGTCGATTATGTGGTTAAAGTGGATGAAATTGGTGATCCAGCAGGGATTGCATCTGGCGCGACACGTTATACGAAAAACCCTAAGGAACTAAAAATAGCGGAAGCCACAGCCAGAGTCATCACCAATTTACCTTATTATAAAGACGGTTTTTCTTTCCAAACGGGTTCTGGTGGTGCATCTTTAGCAGTAACCAGATACCTAAAGGATGCTATGAAAAAAGATTCAGTAAAAGCCGCTTTTGCTCTAGGTGGAATTACACAGCCAATGGTTGAACTACTAGAAGACAATCAAATTGGAATGCTTTTCGATGTTCAGAGCTTTGATCTAGTGGCAGCTGAATCCATAGTTAAGAACACTAAACATTTTGAAATATCAGCTTCACAGTATGCGAACCCAGAGATGAAAGGGTGCAGAGCTGAACAGCTTGATTACGTTATTTTAAGTGCTCTTGAAATTGACAAGTCCTTCAATGTCAATGTTATGACGGGATCGGATGGCGTTATCATGGGTGCTTCTGGCGGGCACTGTGATACAGCTGCAAGTGCTAAAGTGACAATAGTCGTCGCACCGCTTTATAGAGGTAGACTCGCTACAGTTGTTGAACGTGTTACAACGATTATTACACCAGGGCATACGGTAGATATTTTTGTAACAGAGAGGGGAATCACAGTGAATCCGCTGAGACAAGACCTCATAGATCAACTAACAGAAAAGGGTTTCAACTTAGTTACTATGGATGATTTGTACGAAGAAGTAACGCATTTACTAGGTAAACCAGAGCCTATCGCATTTGAAGATCGCGTCGTCGCAAAAATAGAATATCGTGATGGTACGATCATCGACACCATCCGTCAAAGAAAGAGGTTTTAATATTGGAAACACTTATTCAACGTGAGGAGAAGGTTCAAAGGCTTATGCAGCTTAAAGATGAATTTCCCGGTAAAGCCATTGTCTCTGTTCGTTTGAATATACCTGGGCCAGTAAAAAGAGCAGAGTGGATTGAGCGTCTTTTTAAAGCGACGATGTCAGATTTGATGGGTCTTTTAAATGAACATGAGATTTCATTTCAGATCTGTGAAAGTGAGTTTGCTAAAGGCTATTACGAGAATCTTTGTATACTAATTTGTGACATCGAGCCACGTAAGTTGAAGGCACTCAGTGTGAAATTCGAAGATGACAAAGCATTTGGACGATTTGTAGATATTGATATTTTAGGTACATCAAGAGAACAGTTGGGTCTTAGTGAAAGAAAATGTTATTTGTGTGATTCACCTGCTTTCGTATGCTCAAGAAGTAGAAAACACAGTGTATCAGAGTTGATTCAATTTATGATCTTAAAGACGCAAGGTCTATAAGATAGATGAAAATTAGTAGGAGGGGAATTATGAAATTCAGAAAAGCGATTACTTCTTTACTCGCACTTGCTGTAGTCGGTACATTTGCCTTAACTGGCTGTTCTGCTGGCGGTGGTTCAGAAGAAAATTATCCAAGTGGCGCACTTGAATTTATTGCACCATCAGGCGCTGGTGGTGGTTGGGACTTAACGATCAGAACGGTAGCAAAGGTTCTTCAAGACACAGAACTTGTAAAAAAACCAATGCCAGTAACAAACAATGCAGGTAGCGGTGGCGGGGTTAACCTAGCTTACATGCAAACACAAAAAGGCTCAGAGAAATTAATCTCTGTTTATTCGCCACCAATTCTTTTAATCAACTTAAATGGTACAAGTGAGTATAGTTACGAAGATACGACACCACTTGCTCGATTAATTACGGATTATGGTGCATTTGTTGTTCCTAAAGATTCACCATACCAAACCATTACAGATGTAATGGATGCTCTTAAGAAAGATCCAAAGAGTGTAAAAATTGGTGGTAACTCTGCAGCAGGCTCAATGGACCATATTCAATTCCTAATCATGGCTAAAGCAGCTGGCGTTGAAAACTTGAAAGAAATCGACTATATTAGCTTNNCAATCACTTATCGAAAGTGGTGATTTAAGAGCATTAGCACATACTGGTGCAGAAAGAGTTGGCGAAGGCGTTTTAGCTGAAATTCCAACATGTAAAGAGCAAGGCATCGACGCAGTATTTGAAAACTGGAGAGGTTTATTTGGTGCTCCTGACATGCCTGAATATGCTGTAAAATTCTGGCAAGAAACTCTTGCGAAAATGGTAGAAACAGATGAGTGGAAAGCTGAAGCTGCTAAACACGGTTGGGCACCTGCTTATCTTGGCCAAGAAGATTTCAAAGCATTCTTAGCTGAAACAAATGAAAGCTATAAAAGCATTCTTGAAGAAATCGGTCTATTAGTAACGAACTAATTTTACCGGAACTAGTGATTTAAATGTTAGGTGAGGGCTAGTCCCTCACCACTTTCACAGTGGAGGATTTATGGAAAAGCCAAAAAAGGCAAGCTTTGACTTTCTGTCAGGTTTGATTTCAATTATATTCGGTATCATCTATGCATATTTTGCATATAATCTTAAACGTAGCCCAATGGGAGACCCAATGGCACCTTCGATTTTCCCATTAATTATAGCGGTAGGTTTAATCGTCTTTGGTTTGATGCTTTTATTAAAATCAAATGTAAGTGAGTTAAAAGCAGCATTTGCTAAAATTAAAGCTTCAACAACTGAGAGTGATATTTTAAGTAGAAAAATGATTATCTTAACTGTTCTAAGTTCAATCGTTTATGCAATTATATTCGAGCATTTAGGGTATGTGATCTCAACCTTCTTATTTATTACTTTTATTATGACTGTACTTGAGAAAAATAAATTGAAGAGAAACTTAATTGTCTCATTAATTTTCAGTATTGTTGTGTATTACATTTTCTTTTACCTGTTGGGAATCTCGTTGCCGATGACCCCATTTCTTAATATTTAGGAGGAACAGATGGATATTTTGCAATATTTAATGGATGGTCTTGCGATCGCCCTACAGCCTTACCATCTTGTTTTGGTAACATTTGGCGGTATATTAGGTACCATAGTAGGTATGCTTCCAGGACTTGGACCAGCAACAGGTGTCGCTGTCTTATTACCACTAACATTCTCTATGTCGCCAACTGCAGCACTGATTACCATGGCAGGCGTCTACTATGGTGCGATGTTTGGTGGTTCGAGAAGTTCAATATTAATTAACACACCAGGTGATGGTGCTGCTTTAGCAGCAACATTTGATGGCTACCCAATGGCTATGAAAGGTAAAGCGGAATCTGCTTTAGCAATCAGCGCAATTGCATCATTTATTGGTGGTATGATATCGGTTATTTTCTTAATCGCTCTAGCAACACCTGTTGCAAAGTTCGCGCTTAAATTTGGTCCAGCTGAGTACTTTTTACTCATGGTAGCTGCACTTGCGATGACATCGTCAATGTCAAAAGGTAACATGATTAAAGGATTCATATCAACACTCGTTGGTCTAGCTGTGGCAACAGTAGGGATTGATGCACAGTCTGGGATTTCTCGTTTTACATTCAAAATCCTTGAGCTTCAATCTGGAATAGATTTCCTTGTTGTTATCATTGGACTTTATGCAATAGGAGAAGTATTTAAAGCATACTCTGAGATCAATGGTGGAAAAAAAGTACCACAAAAGAAATTTGGACGTATTTGGATCAGTAAGTCAGAGTGGAAACGCTCATGGCCAGCAATCTTAAGAAGTACGCCACTCGGTTTTATCGTTGGTGCTTTGCCAGGCGCAGGTGGAACCATGGCGTCACTGATGGCTTACAATAATGAAAAACAAATATCTAAAAATCCTGAAGAGTTTGGTCAAGGTGAAATTATTGGTTTAGCTGCTCCTGAAGCGGCTAACAATGCTGCTTCAGTCGGTGCGTTTATACCGATGCTTACGTTGGGGATCCCGGGGTCGGGAACGACGGCTATCATGATGGGTGCACTTTTAATGCTTGGGATTCAACCGGGTCCATTGTTATTTACACAGCATCCTGACGTCGCGTGGGGACTAATTGCAAGTATGATTATTGGTAACTTTATATTAGCAATCGTTAACATACCAATGGCGGGTTTACTAGTAAGAGTTTTATCGATTCCATCGAAGATTTTATACCCATTGGTACTTGGATTGGCTTTCGTAGGAACTTATGCCATTTCAAACTCTGTTGTAGACTTTTATATTATGGTGCTCTTTGGGGTTCTTGGTTACTTTATGGACATTGCAAAGATTCCTACTGCACCTATGATTCTAGCTGTAATCGTCGGTGGAACGATGGAGCAGTCTTTTAGACAAGCGACAAAGATCTCAAATGGTTCATTAGAGATTTTCGTTGGTTCACCACTTGCACTTTGTTTAATCGCAATTACAGTGATTTTTGTATTTATGCCTGCGATCAAAGGCTTAATTAACAAAATTAAAACTCAAGGTAAAACACAAAGCAAAACTGCTTAGAAATGGCAGCCACCCTATGGTGGCTTTTTGCCGTTGATTCTACTTATAAAATTGCTTATAATGAACTATAAAATGCTAAGGAAATTGTATGCTTAAAAATATTTTTAGTAAGTGGCTCTTTAGGGCCAAATCAGCTGTTATCATTGGGCTCGCGCTTGTTGTTACCATCATCATAGTGTATGCATCTAATCAAAACTATCAAAAAATTCAAAACAACGTTATTGAAATTGAACAATTTCAGCTTTTGTCGCTTGCTGAGACCGTTGCCAAAAGCGTTGAGAATTTTTTCACCTATCAGATGCATAATCTGGAAATCTTATCGAAGAGTCGTTCGTTTATAAGAGATCTTAGCTCCTATGACCCAAACTTTGTACTTGAGGATTCTTTTCAAAATCTGGAGGATTATTATACCATTCAAAGTGACAATATTGAGTTGATCCGGTTAGTGGGACTCGATGGTAAGGAAATGTTTAGCTATCCTACTACAGATTATAATGATCAGATCTTTCAAGATTTGGAGCAGATCGAGAGTAGCTTAATCGTAGATTCTGGTGAAATTTACAAAGAGGGCGATCAACTCTACATTAATGTTCTACAGCCTGTAATGGATGGGAGCAGCTTGAAAGCAATTTTATATGTTAAAATCAAACTTCAAACCATATATCAAACCTTTATTATGCCAGTTAAAGCAGGTGAGAAGGGTTATGCTTCTGTTAAAGACGCAACTGGTGTCTTAATCATGCATCCCAATACGCAGGATATCGGTGAAAATGTTATGGAAGCAAGGCGTACGACTTATCCTGACTTTGATTGGAGTGAGCTAGAAGCTTTAGTTGAAAAGCAAAAGAACAAAGAGTCAGGCGTGGGAATTTATCATTCCCTGTGGTTTACAGATAACGATCGACAAAGAGTTAAAAAATTCAGTGCCTATGCACCTGCAAATATCGGAACAGATTTTTGGATTATCAACGTATCAAAGGACTATGAGGAAGTGGTCTCCTTTTTAAAGGAAAGAAGCTATAGCATTATTATTATTAACTCCGTTACGATTCTGATATTTGTAACGATGATGCTTATATTCTATAGATATAGAAAGGACAAACTCGTTCTGCAAAAGGAGCTCGCCTTGCTTGGAACAGTTAATGAACTCAATTTCGAACTTGTGAAAAGTAAAGATAAGTTCGAGAAGATATTTGAGTCAGGTTCAGACTGTATTTTTGTTATAGAGAATAAAATAGAAGGTAAAATCGTTGAAGTAAACAATAAGGTGGTTCGTTCCCTGGGTCATGATAAGCAGTTTTACTATGATTTAAACTATCTACAAATTAGCCATGAGTTAAATCGCGAATCATTCAGTAAAATTCTAGACGAAATCAATGAGGTCGGTGCTGTAACCTTTGAAGATCGTTTTTTAGGAAGTGACGGTGAATGGATTCCGGTTGAAATTAACGCTCGAATTATGGAAAACGATTCGAAGCAATCCATAGTTATGTTCTCACGTGATATCACAGTGAAACGACTATTTGAAAAGGAAATGAACGAAAGTAAAAAGCGTGAAGCTTTAATGATTTATCAATCTCGACTTGCTGCTATGGGAGAAATGATTGGTAGTATCGCGCATCAATGGCGTCAACCACTCAGTGGGATTTCCATGATCTTTACTAATCTTGAGGATGCCTATCAACATGGTGAGCTAGATGAAGCTTATCTGACCAACCAAAGCAAACGTCATGATGCACTTGTTAAATATATGTCTCAAACGATCGATGATTTTAGATTTTTCTTTGATCCAAAACTTGAGAATAAGAACTTTCTTATATCATCTGTTATTGATCGTACTTTGGATTATTTAAGAGAACCAATTAGACTCAATAATATCGAAGTAAACTATCAATTAGATACTGATCGTCTGATGTACGGTAGACCCAATCAGTTATCTCAAGTTCTATTTAGTATTTTAAAAAATGCTATTGATGCACTTTTAGCAGTGAGGGCAGAGTCGAAAACCATATGGATATCTGTTGAAATAACTGATTCTGAAACTTTGCTCAAAATAGAGGA
Organism: Firmicutes bacterium UBA6226; assembly: GCA_002441045.1. The sequence continues at coordinate 14,836 of DJWQ01000165.1, forward strand.
TTCTGCTGGAGGTGTACCGGAGGAAAACCTTCAACGTTTATTTGAAGCTTACTTTACGACGAAAGATGAACTCAATGGCACTGGCTTAGGCCTTTATATTTCCAAAGTTATCATAGAGAAAAACTTTAATGGTAGTATCCATGCCTTAAATACGGATAATGGATTAATGCTTACAATAAAAATTCCTAACTGAATTGGAGTGTGTTCAGATGAACCAATTTACGGTTTTATATGTCGAAGATGATGATATTCTTCGTGAGGAAGTTACTACATTTTTAAAGAGGCGAGTCAAGCATGTCATTGCAGCGGTAAATGGCAAGGATGGCTTGGATAAATTTTCAATGTATCCTGTAGATTTTATCATTACTGATCTTAAGATGCCTGTAATGGATGGTCTTGAAATGGCTGAGCAAATCAGACTAATTAACAAAACCATTCCTATCGTAATCACGACTGCGATGGGCGATGTTGAATTAATGCAGGCTTCTATAGAGACTGGTGTTGATCGCTATTTAATTAAACCGGTAGATTTTGAGGAGCTTACTAGAGCGCTTGAGAAAATTTATTCTAAACTGGGCAATCAACAAACATTGAATATAACTTCTAAGCAAAATAAGGATATAGAGCGAAATATTGAATCGGATTTTGCAAAGCTCATTAAAACCACTTCGGGAAAAGGTCCTGAAAAGGTTCAAGCATTTGTTCATGCAAACTTAGCTGAGATGGTAATAACCGGTTCTCGAACACAGCTTGAAAATACGCTTTTGTCCAAAGAATCCAATCAACGCATCGGTGATTATATCAGAGAAATTTACTATCAACACATCAAGACAGACATGGAAAAAATCATCGGAAAGCATTGTGGCTACAAAGCAATTATCCAGACGACGAAATGTAATAGTGAAAGAGATGTTGATATCATTAAATTTATCGTTGAGTATTAAGAATTTTAATAAAACTATTTAAATTTTCTGTCAAATATCATAAAATAGACCCTAAGAAAAGAGAGAAAAGAGGGTAATTCTATGACAAGAGAAGCAGCATGGGCATTATTAACGGAATATAATACAGATCCATTTCACCTTGAACACGCACAAATAGTAGAAGAAACCATGCGTTACTTTGCTAACAAGCTTGGCTATGGTGATGAGGCTGACTTTTGGGCCAATGTAGGTTTGTTACACGATCTTGACTTTGGCCAGTTTCCAGAGGAACATTGTGTTAAATCACAAGAAATTATGCGTGAGCGTGGATTGGATGAGAGATTAATCCGTGCAACTGCAAGCCATGGCTATGGCATCGTCGTAGATATTAAGCCAGAGCATCAGATGGAAAAGGTATTATATGCAGTGGATGAATTAACTGGTTTGATAGGCGCAGCAGTCTTAATGCGTCCATCAAAAAGCGTACAAGACTTGGAACTTAAATCTGTTATGAAAAAATACAAAAGCAAAAGCTTCGCAGCCGGTTGTTCAAGAGAGGTCATTGAAAGTGGCGCGGAGATGCTAGGATGGGAACTCAATGATCTTGTAGATCAAACGCTTGAAGCACTTAAAACATTTAGACCTTAAATACAGATAAATGCGTCTTTTATAGGCGCATTTTCTATGTTCTTAATTCGTTTACACTTTGTTCTTTAAATTATCTTGAATTAGTGAGATTAAAAACGTATGATTCTTAATACAAAGCACTTATTAGGAGGATGACATGAAGATAGAAATATGGTCGGATTTTGCGTGTCCTTTTTGCTATATAGGCGAAAAAAGACTGATGAAGGCGTTAGAGGAATTAAACTTGGAAGATCAAGTAGATATTGAATTTAAGAGTTTTCAACTGGATGTAAATGCAAAAAGCCATCCGGATAAAGACATACACCAACTCATCGCAGAAAAATATAACATCAGTTACGCACAAGCAAAAAATTCTAATGCAGATATCGTACAAATGGCGAAAGAAATTGGACTCGATTATGATTTTGATCAATTAAAACCTGGCAACACACGTTTGGCGCATGAAGCACATAAATTTGCATCAAAAAATGGTAAAGACTTAGAATATGCACAGTGGGCGTTTTCATCATATTTTGAAAAAGGAAAAAGCTTAAGTGATCTCGATACATTACAAAAGTTAATCAGTGTCATAGGTCTTGAACCAGAGGAATTTATGAAATCGATCGAAGCTGGGCAATACACGCCAGCAGTTGAAAACGATCAAAGTAAAGCTCAAGAATTAGGCATTAACAGCGTACCAACATTTATTATTGACGGGAAATATGCAATTACAGGCGCACAAAATGTCAACTATTTTAAGATGGCAATAGAGCAAATCAGAAGTGGCAATTAATCAAACAACCATTAAAAGATATGAACCAAGACAATGAACTAAAACGTATTTAATTATAGGTTCCACTACGCATTCTATCAGCGGATAGGTTGCTAGTGGAATTTTTTCATTAGATAGTGATAAATAGAAAACATGCCTTGACAATAAGAGTGA
>DJWQ01000182.1 GCA_002441045.1 Firmicutes bacterium UBA6226
TGAACAGAGGGGAAAGTGAAAAAGTTCTCCGCGTAAAGGTGCAAACGCCTGATGAAGAGGTGGTCGCTTGGCTGAAAGACCAAATGATGAATGACCCTAAGACGAAGAGAAGAGTGGAAGCGGTTACAAACACTTATCTTGAAGCAGCGATTGAGGATGCATATAAGCGTTTGATCTCGCCTTCTATTGAGCGTGAAGTGAGAAACGGATTGACTGAAGTGGCTGAGGAAGAGGCGATTAAAGTCTTTGGTAAAAATACGAAGTCACTTTTACTCGTGGCGCCAGTTAAGAACGTTCGTGTTCTTGCGGTGGATCCAAGCTATCGTACGGGTTGTAAACTTGCGGTTTTAGATGAAACGGGCAAGCTCCTTGAGTATGCGACGATCTATCCAAATCAACCGCAAAATCAAGTAGAGGCATCAAAAGCGAAATTAACTGAGTTAATTAAAAAACATAAAATAGACATCATCCCGATCGGCAATGGAACTGCTTCGCGTGAGACGGAACAGCTTGTGGCGGATTTGATCAACCATTTGGAAGAGGAAGTTTATTATACCATCGTCAGTGAGGCAGGCGCATCAGTCTACTCGGCATCTAAGCTGGCGACAGAGGAGTATCCAGACATCGACGTATCGATTCGAGGGGCGATATCCATCGGTCGAAGACTGCAAGATCCACTGGCTGAGCTGGTTAAGATCGATCCAAAGAGCATCGGCGTAGGTCAGTACCAACACGATGTTAACCAAAAGCGTTTGGAAGAGCAGCTTAAAAATGTCGTTGAAGACTGTGTTAACAGCGTTGGGGTTGACCTGAATACAGCGACACCTTCACTCTTAAGCTACGTGTCGGGAATCTCATCGACGATTGCAAAAAACATCGTTCAGTTCAGAGATGAAAACGGCAAATTTACAAAGCGTCAACAGCTTTTAAAAGTGAAACGTTTGGGTGACAAGGTCTATCAACAGGCAGTCGGCTTCTTAAGAATTCCTGAAGCAGTGAACCCACTTGATAATACTGCGGTGCATCCTGAATCTTATGAGTCTGCGATGCGTCTACTTGAAACTTTAGGCTATACTGCGAATGATGTTAAAACTGGAGCGGTAAAGGATATCTCATCAAAGGTACTGATCCATTCTGGTATGATGGGTGCTGGGGATGAGTCTGTGAAGTACCAAAAAGGCTTAGAAAAGCTATCTGAACAGCTCGAAATCGGTGTACCGACATTAAGAGATATCGTTGAGGAGATTAAAAAGCCAGGTCGCGACCCACGTGAAGATATGCCAAAGCCTATTTTTAGAAGCGACGTCCTAAAGATGGAAGACCTTGAAGTGGGGATGATCATGCAAGGCACAGTTAGAAACGTCGTGGATTTTGGTGCGTTCGTGGACATCGGCGTGAAACAAGATGGTCTTGTGCATATTTCTGAAATCAGCAACCGCTTTATCAAGCATCCGATGCAAGTGCTTTCTGTAGGGGATAATGTGAAGGTTCAAATATTATCTCTCGATCACAAGCGTGGTAAGATTGGACTTACGATGAAGGGGATAAAAGAATAGTGACCAATTATTAAGCGAATCATTTACTAGATTAATAATTTATGATTTAAATGGATCACTGAATCAATATTGTCACTAAGAAAACTCATAAAATAAGCACAAAATTACTAATAAAATATTTCGTAGATTATATAAAAAAATTAATACAGGCTACTATAGTCGTGATATAATTAATTAGATAGTCGAAATATTATGAGGAGGACCACCATGTTGTTTATCAAAAACGCTAAGATTGTCACCATGACTGGTGAAACCATTGAAAATGGCTGTATTTTTATTGAAAATGGCAAGATTAAAGAAGTTGGCCTTGATTGTGTTGCACCCCTAGATGCTGAAGTGATTGACGCAGCTGGACAGTTTGTCTATCCAGGTTTTATCGATGCACATTGTCACATCGGTATGTGGGAAGAAGGCATCGGCTTTGAAGGTGCTGATGGGAATGAAATGACAGATCCTGTAACACCGCACCTTAGAGCGATTGACGCTATTAATCCTAGAGACGAAGCTTTTGAAAACGCACTAAAAGGTGGGGTTACGACAGCTGCAACTGGCCCTGGTAGTGCGAACGTAATCGGTGGTACTTTTTCTGTAATCAAGCTACATGGTGACCGAATCGATGATATGATCGTCAAAGAAACACTTGCGATGAAATGTGCGTTTGGTGAAAATCCAAAGCGTGTTTATAACGATAAAAAAATGATGCCGATGACGCGTATGGGGACTGCTGCTAAGTTGAGAGAAACGCTTGCAAAAGCAGTAGAATACCGCGATAAAAAAGCTGCTGCAGGTGATGATGCAACTAAGCTTCCTGCTTATGACATGAAACTTGAAGCGATGCTGCCTGTCGTTAATGGTGAGATTCCATTAAAGGCACATGCACATAGAGCGGATGATATCTTCACTTCTATTAGAATTGCAAAGGAGTTTGGAGTTAAATTAACACTTGAACACTGTACAGAAGGACATCTAATTGCAGAGCATCTTGCTAAAGAAGGCTATCCAGCTATCGTTGGTCCATCTTTTGGTAACAAGTCGAAATTTGAACTCAACCAAAAAACTTTTGACACCCCAGGCGTCCTTCATAAAGCAGGCGTAAAAGTGGCTATAATGACAGATAGCCCCGTTATTCCGCTTGAGTATTTACCAATGGCTGCTGCTTTAGCACATAAAGCAGGTCTTGATGAGTTTGAAGCATTAAAATGCATCACGATTAACGCTGCTGAAATTTTAGGCGTTGAAGATCGTCTTGGTAGCATTGAGCTAGGCAAAGATGCGGATTTGGTCATTTGGAATGCTCATCCTTTTGATTTACAAGCAAAAGTAACCTATACGATTGTAAATGGTAAAGTCGTTTATCAAAGAGCATAGTAGTAATGTAAAGCCCTCTCGTCAAAACTGAGAGGGCTTTAAAATTGCTTTCCCATCCAATTTGTTATAAAATATAGTGAGATTTTGTGTACATTCAGACATGAGAATTTTGTCTGTTGAAATAAGGAGTATTTATGCAAATTAAGCTAATAGCACTTGAGGATACCCAGCAAATTGCCGTTAAAATAGCGAAGGTTTTACAGCCAGGAACAGTCATTTGTTTGGTAGGTGATCTCGGTGCTGGGAAGACCACCTTCACTCAGTATTTATGTGAAGCCCTAGGTGTCACTGAATATGTGACCAGTCCAACCTTTAACCTGATGAACACCTATACGGGTCAATTAAATAATGCACCTGTTGAGATTTACCATTTTGATGTTTATCGTATATTTGATGAAGATGAACTGATAGAAATTGGATTTGATGAGTTTTTATTCGGAAAGGGAATCAGCATCGTCGAATGGGCAAATCAAGTCCCCTCACTGTTACCGGATCAAAGAATCTGGATTGACCTTCATTTTAACGACAAGGGTGAGCGTATTATGACGTTACAAGGGGTATCAATAGATTAGTTCAGTATAAACATAGAAAGCAGGAAATCATGAAAACACTAATAATAGATACATCGTCAACCTCAGCAAGTGCTGCAATATTCGAATCCAATCAATTGCTGGGAGAGGTGACCGTACACACAGCCTTAACGCATTCGCAAAAGCTTATGCCTGTGGTAGACGCTGTGCTAAAGCAAACCGAGCTCTCGTTAAATGAGGTTGAAGCATTTGCAGTATGTGAAGGACCTGGTTCATTTACAGGCGTAAGAATTGGTCTTGCTGCTGTAAAGGGATTTGCGTTACCAACGGATAAACCGATTTACACCTACTCAAGTATGATGCTATTAGCAAGTGGCGTTAAAGCTTATCCACATCATATTATTGCAGTGATTGATGCAAAGAGAAGTGATGTTTATTATGGCATTTATCACTGGGAAGGTGAAAAACTCATAACGATTGAAGAAAATGTAGACGGATTTGAAGCCTTAATCGAAAGATTAAATGCTGTTAAAGGTTATGAGCATGCACTTTTATTAGGCGACGCAACCATAAATTACCCTGAATTAGCCGATCAGTGGCGAGGGATTCTGGCTGAACAATCACTTTCTATCCAAAGAGCGGGTAATTTAAACTTATCTTCAGTTCTTGAAAAGTCCGCTGAGACTGCCTACACAGCGAAAGCAAATTACATGAGAAAATCTCAAGCTGAGAGGGATCGATAATATGCTTAAATCAAGAAAAATGGATGTTCAAGATATTCAGCGCGTCTATGAGATTGAAGTTGCATCGTTTAAGACCCCTTGGTCGATGGATGCATTTAGAAGTGAAATTGTTGAAAACACATTAGCAACCTATATCGTACTCGAACTTGAAGACGTGATTATCGGCTACGGAGGCATGTGGCAAATCATGGATGAGGTGCATATCACTAATGTAGCCATTGACGTACCCTACAGGGGAAAGGGCTATAGTAAGGAATTGATGCATGCAATGATAGAATACGCAGTTACATCTGGTTTTAAACACATGACCTTAGAAGTTAGAGTGAGCAATCAAACCGCAATCAACTTATACGAGAAACTTGGATTTTATAGCGTTGGCAAAAGACCGAAATATTACATCGATACGGGTGAGGATGCGCTCGTAATGTGGAAATCTCTTGGTGATGAACCAACGGTCTAAATCTCTAAAAAAGGAAAATAATTATGATGCAAAATAAAGATATATTAACATTGGCGATTGAAACCTCTTGCGATGAAACCGCATGTGCCGTCCTTAAAAATGGTAGAGAGATATTGTCGAACGAGGTCTATACACAGATTGAAATCCATCAAACGTTTGGTGGTGTTGTTCCTGAAATCGCATCCCGTAATCACCTTGAGAAAATTTCAGAGGTGATTCGTAAAGCAGTAGGTGATGCTGGTGTCACTCTAGAACAGGTAGATGAGATTGCCGTAACTTATGGACCAGGACTTGTTGGCGCACTTCTTGTAGGATTGTCTACGGCGAAAGGACTTGCGTACGCTTTAAACAAACCTTTGATTCCAGTCAATCATATTGAAGGCCATATTGCAGCGAATTATATTGCACACAAAGACTTAGAACCGCCATTTGCATGCCTGATCGTATCAGGGGGGCATACGCATCTTGTCGATGTAAAAGATTATAATACCTTTGAAATAATAGGAAGAACACGAGACGATGCAGCTGGTGAAGCTTTTGATAAAATAGCACGTACTTTAGGTCTTGGCTATCCAGGTGGTCCGTTGATCGATAAACTCTCGAAAGAGGGCAACCCAAATGCTATAGATTTCCCAAGGGCAATGATGGATCAAGACCACATGGATTTTAGTTTTAGTGGGTTAAAATCCGCTGTGTTGAACTATTTAAATAGCTGTAAGATGAAAAATATTGAAATAAATGTACCCGATGTTTGTGCCAGCTTCCAAGCGGCAGTCGTCGAGGTTTTAAAGCATAAAGCAACTCAAGCGCTCGCTGCTACAGAATATAAAAAATTGGTATTAGCTGGCGGAGTTGCAGCAAATAGTGAACTGAGAGAATCACTATCACAAATTGAGGGGATTACTCTTTATTATCCACCGCTAAATCTTTGCACAGATAACGCAGCAATGATTGGTAGTGCGGGGTATTATACAGCAAGAGCAGGTAGAGTGGGATCGCTCACAACTAACGCGGTACCAAACTTAAAAATCGGAGAACAAAAATTCTAAAATTCAGAAAGCTTAAGAAAAAACAAGACGAAAATGGGACTAAAATCCCATTTACTTTTTTGTGGCAAAAAAACTAATTGGCTATCGAAAATGACATTATGTCAACCGCCAACTTTATGTAAAATGCATGTACTAATTTTAAAACATTTGTGGACAACGCTGTGGATAGTGTGGAACAATTGATTTTTAGGGGACAACTATCTTGGCAAACTGTGGATAAATGTGTGAAAAAGAGTGGATAACTAGGTTCTTGTGTGGACAATTTGTATATTATTCATTTTGAAACGAATGAATGTATAAAAATAAACAAAAAAGAAGGGTAACATAATAATTACGAGGTTAACCACAATGCATCAAAAATCATTATAATCCCGAATTAACCTAGACCTAAAGTTTGAAAGTATGAAATTAGATAGACTTAGATTACTTTTGATACTTGCATAATCCAGGTTAAGTGCATAAAAAAATGAGTCTGTTGCCAGACTCATTAAGATTTTAATTAGCTTTCGATGCCAAGACCGTTTAAATAGTTCATGATATCAGATATAGAAGCAAACTCTTCGGCAACTTCATCTGGGATCTCGATTTCAAATTCATCTTCAATTGCCATAATGATTTCAACTGCATCTATTGAATCAATATCCATGCTGTCAAAAGTCGTATCTTGTTTGATTTCACTCGGATCGATAACACTTAATTGCTCGACGATAATCGCTTTTATCTTTTTAAACATAGGTTCCTCCTAAAATTCTGTAAATCCAAATTGCTCTCACGCTATTCTTATTTTTTATTATAATGAAATTATTCCATTTGTCTAGAACGTTTTTAGTGATAACGAACTAGGACTTCTGAACAAATTATAATATTTCTAACAATTCGTAAAGTTCAGAATAAAGTCTTTCAATCTCTTCCTTAAGTCCATTGATCTTTTTTTGTACCTCAGCGGCTTTTATATGATCACCATAAACCTCTGGAAGATAAAGTGATTCTTCAAGGTCGTGAAGCTCATTTTCAGAAAGCTCAATTTGTTTTTCTAAGGTTTTAACTGCAAGTTTTGTTTTTTTATTTTCCTGCTGTTTTTCTTTTTCTTTTCGCATCAGTTCTTTTTGCTTGGTTTTTGTCAGTGTTATTTCTTCCTCTGGTTGCGTTTCAAGTTGTTTCTGTTCAGCAAGCTTTTGTAAATAGTAATCGTAGTTGCCCCAATAGACGATTATCCCTTCAGGCGTCATTTCATAAATCTTAGTACATAGCTTATTTAAGAAATATCGGTCATGTGAAATGGTGATCATAGTGCCATCGTAATTGGTAAGTGCTTCCTCAAGGGTTTCCTTTGAATAAAGATCCAAGTGATTCGTTGGCTCATCTAGGAACAAAAGGTTCGAAGGCGAAAGCATGAGTTTGAGCAGGGACAATCTGCCTCGCTCACCACCACTGAGCTTTGAAACAACTTTATCGACATCTTCACCATGGAAAAGAAATGCACCGAGTAAACTCCGAACCTCTGTTAGGCTCATGTTCGGATGTTCGTCGTGAATTTCAGACAAAACTGTATTTTCCATAACGAGATTGTTCATTTCTTGATCGTAATAACCAGGTAAGACGTGATGACCAAAATGAAATCTACCTTCATCCTGAGAGAGTTCGCCAAGAAGGATTTTGAAAAGTGTCGTTTTACCCACGCCATTAGGACCGATTAAACCGATGCGTTCACCGCGATACATTTCAAATGAAACATCTTTAAAGACGTCCTTGCCTGGATATGCTTTTGAAAGACCCTCAGCCTTTAGTACTTCTTTACCACTAGGCTCACTTGCTTTAAGTGCCATATGGAAAACCGCCTTAAAAATTCTAGGTTGCTCGATGATTTCCATATGTGCCAAACGTTTTTCTCTCGATTTAGCCCTTTTAGCGAGTTTCTCAGTACCATGGCCTTTGTATTTTCTAATTAAGGCTTCTTGCTTATCTATTTCCTTTTTTTGATTTTCATAGCGTTTGAGTTCCGCTTCAAAAAATGCTTTTTTCTGGATGATAAATTGAGAGTAATTACCGTTGTATTCAGAAAGTTCCCCATCCTCTATTTCAAATATCTTTGTTGCTACTTGATCTAAGAAGTAACGGTCATGTGAAATCATGATGACAGTACCAGGATAATCTCTTAAAAAACCTTCCAGCCAATTAATCGCTGCAATATCCAAGTGATTCGTTGGTTCGTCCAAAAGTAAAATATCGGGTTGTCTCAGTAGCAATCGAGCGATACCAACTCGAGATTTTTGACCACCGCTGAGCAAGTTAATGGACTTTTGGAATTCACTTTCTTCAAAACCAAGTCCAACGAGTACACCGCGTATGCGACTACTAATAGAGTACCCTTCCAATCGGTCAAACTCAGATTGAAGATGACTGTATTCGTTTAATACGGACTCAGAATGATCGGTTGCCATAAGAAGTTCTAGAGCACGCATTTCGTGCTCAATTTTATAGATATCCTCAAAAACGGCTTCGCAATAATCAAAGATGGATTCCGATATGTCCAAGCTTGTATTTTGCTCAAGATAGCCTACAACCAAATCCTTACCGACAAATAAATCGCCCTCATCTTTGGTTTCAATACCCATTAATATTTTCATAAGTGTCGTTTTACCGGCACCATTAACACCAATCAAACCGACTTTATCTTGAACATTAACTGTAAATTGAATGTCTTCCAAAATACTGTCGATGCCATATGATTTATATAAGTTGTTACAAGAAAGTGCAATCATGTTAGCCTCATTTCATATGTGTTCGTGATACTAGATACGAGTAAATTTTTAACTTGTGAAAAAATTATTACTAAGTCACTAGATATTATAACGTAAATCATATAAAATAAAAAGAGATTCGAGAGGCTAAACGCCTTGTTATATATTTGACATTCTTTCTGCGATAGTGCTATAATTTTAATAACATAAATTGGTGATGAGGTGGATGTATGAAGGATAAAAATATCTCAGTTGCGGTAATTAGAAGATTACCGAAGTACCATAGATACTTAAAGGAATTACTTGATAATGACATAAAGAGAATCTCTTCTAAAGAGTTGAGCAAAATGATCGGCTTCACTGCATCTCAAATTAGACAAGATCTCAATAATTTCGGTGGATTCGGACAACAAGGCTATGGCTATAACGTTGAAGATTTGTATAATGAAATTGGAAAAATATTGGGCTTAACAAGACCATATAATGTTGTTATCGTTGGCGCAGGTAACTTGGGACAAGCGCTAGCAAACTATTCAAGCTTTGATCGCCTTGGTTTTAAGCTTCAAGCGATGTTTGATGTTAACCCAAAGGTGATTGGACTAAAAATCAACAATGTAGAAGTACTTGATATGGATAAGTTTGAGTCATTTGTAAATGAACACAACGTTGAAATTGTTTACATTTGTACAAGTAGAGATGGTGCACAAGACGTAGCTGATAAGATTCAAAGAACAAGTGCCAAAGCAATTTGGAACTTTGCGCCAGTAGATTTAAAACTTAAGAGTAATATTATAGTAGAAAACATTCATTTGATTGACAATTTACTAACTGTATCTTACTTCTTAAAAGAATCAAATGAAGCACTATAAATAATTTAACAGAATATTAAAGTGAAACAAAAGGATTAGGGATGACCTAATTCTTTTTTTTTGATAAAATGTAAGATAGGGATTGTCACAAAATTATAGGGATAAAAAATCAGGGAGGTAACAACAAATGAAAGAGGTAGTAATTGTAAGTGCAATGAGAACTGCAATCGGTTCTTTTGGTGGCTCTTTAAAGGACATCAAACCAGCTGATCTTGGTGCAACTGTTATTAAAGCAGCACTTGAAAAAGCAGGTGTAGCACCTGAGAGCGTAGATGAGGTTATCTTAGGCTCTGTTATCCAAGCGGGATACGGTCAAGGCGTTGCACGCCAAGCATGGATTAACAACGGTTATCCAGTAGAAGTACCATGTACGACGATTAACATGATTTGTGGTTCTGGACTTAAGGCTGTGTCTATGGCATACCAGTCAATCGTTTCAGGTGCAAATGATGTGGTGATTGCAGGCGGTACAGAAAACATGAGCATGGCACCATATGTTATCAAAAGTGGTAGATGGGGTCAAAGAATGGGCAATGGCGAGTTATATGATACTATGGTAATGGACGGCTTATGGGAAGCATTTAACAACTACCATATGGGTATGACGGCTGAAAACATCGTTGCTCAGTGGGGCTTAACTCGTGAAGAACAAGATGAGTTGGCATTTAACTCACAAAGAAAAGCAGCACTTGCAAGAGCAAATGGTAGATTTGCAGACGAAATCGTTCCTGTTTTCTTACCAAATAGAAAAGGGGATCCAATTCGTTTTGATCAAGATGAATATATAAAAGAAACTTCAGTAGAAAAATTAGCAGCACTTAAACCGGCGTTCAAAAGAGACGGTGGTAGTGTTACTGCAGGAAATGCTTCTGGTATCAACGATGGTGCTTCTTGTGTAGTTGTTATGAGCAAAGAAAAAGCAGATGAACTTGGTTTAAAACCACTTTGTACAATTGTATCTCATGCTTCTGCAGGCGTTGATCCTAAAATAATGGGTATCGGACCAGTACCAGCTACTAAAAAGGCATTAGCTAAAGCTGGCTTAACCGTGGCTGACCTAGATCTTATTGAAGCAAATGAAGCATTTGCAGCTCAAGCATTAGCAGTAACAAAAGAGCTTGGCTTTGACAAAGAAAAAGTAAATGTAAACGGTGGTGCTATTGCACTTGGTCATCCAATTGGTGCATCAGGTAACAGAATATTAGTTACACTGATCCACGAACTTATGAAACGTGAAGGCACATATGGCCTTGCAACACTTTGTATCGGTGGCGGTATGGGTGAAGCATTGATCATAAAAAGAGCTTAATGACATCCATTTAATCGAATGAGTCGTTAAGCGTGACGGAGGCAAAATGGCGAATTATACTAAAGAAATCGCGCATATGCTCGATCGTATGAACACGAAAATCCTGATGCAGGACAAAAGTGGTTATTTCAAGAAAAAGCTTAAGGTAAAACTCAATTTAGTTGAACTTCTGTTAATCAAGCAACTGGGTGAACAGGGTGAAGTTAAAATGAATGACCTAATTAAAACCTTGGAAATCGATCGAAACCTGATGACAACGACTCTAAAGCGTCTATCTGGTTTAAAGCTGATTCAAAAGAAAACCGATCAATTGGATGGTAGAAGTCAAATTTGCTATCTTTTGCCCCAAGGAGTGGAGCTGTATCAAGCGTTACTTGAAGAACAGCGCAAGGAGTTAGAATTTATTCTCAGTGACATAACGATTAATGAAGAGAAGACCATACTAAAGTTTATCAGTAAGATGGTACAATATCATACAGATAAGTATGAAATTAAACCAAATGAAACGCATAAACACGAGGGGAATTAGTACCTTTTTATAGGTATAAACTAGAGACTACTTAGTCCATTGGGCTAAGTAGTCTTTTTATTTTCGAAGATACAAGCTAAAAGTATTGCAAAATAAGGCAAGTGACCGAAAGTCCTTTCATGAAAAGCCTTTAAAAATGTAATACAATTACATAAAATTTTACTTGAAGTTTGTTAAAAATAGGCGTAAAATCAAGTTTGTTTGTCTAGGAGGAATTATGGAAAACGCAATTATCCAATCTGCGGACCAACTGATGGAGCTAGTTGGCCTCGTTATTTTAGTCGGACTTGTTTTTACAAAAATAAGTAACCTCGTGAAGCTCCCTGATGTCGTTTTATATATTTTAGCTGGTATAATCCTTGGACCCCAACTCTTAAATTGGATTAACATTGAAAAGTTCCCAGTTGAAAATCAACTCATTTTGTCTTTCGGTGCTGCCTATATTTTATACGATGGTGGTAGAGAAATAGATTTGAAGGTACTCAATCAAGTAAAACTATCGGTTGGAATGCTAGCCACTGTCGGTGTACTCATTTCAACTACAATCGTTGGATTTGTAGCGAGTCGCGTATTTGATATTCCACTTACTTATGCACTCCTCATGGGTTCAGTTGTCGCATCGACAGATCCCTCAGTACTGGTGCCTCTATTTAAGAAAATGAATATCAGCAACAAATTAAAGCAGTCTATTATCTCTGAATCTGCATTCAATGATGCTGCTGGAGCGGTGATTACTTATTCATTGCTTTCTATTATATTAGGTGGTACTTTTTCACCACTAGACAGCTTCTTTGATTTGGTAAAATCCATAGGTGGTGGCTTTGCCATAGGTGCTGTAATCGGTTATATGACACATCTTTTAACCGATGAAAGAAATAAGCTAGGCCTTTTCAAAGAGTATGCAACAGAGCTTGTACTGGTTTCTGTTGTAGGTTCTTATCTCATCGCCAACCATTTTGACTTTAGTGGCTTTATGGCAGTATTTATTATGGGGATGTTTTGTGGCAATAAAAAAATCTTTAAGTTTTGGATTCCTGAAGAGTCATTCCAATCCCATTTAAGATTTAAAGAAGTATTGACGATTATTCTTAGAATGATGATCTTTGTCTTATTAGGAACACATTTAAGCTTTAGTGTGTTATTGGACAACCTTGTTCCAACGTTAATCGTCGTAGGTGTTTTGATTTTCATTGCTCGACCTGTATCTGTGCTTGCGTGTATCTTATTTGATAAGAAAGCTGAGTGGACGAGAAAGCAGATTATTTATTTGATGTGGGTGCGTGAGACAGGCGTTATACCAGCGGCGCTGGCTGGAATGCTTGTTACTTCAGGCGTTGCTCATTCGGATGTGATTTCTGCAGTGACATTTGCAACTATTATGGTGACACTCACCTTCCAAGCAAGTACCGCAGGATTACTTGCAAAATTTTTAAAGCTAGATGTGAAGTGAAATTAGTACTATAAATATTAGAGAATTGGAAAC
Organism: Firmicutes bacterium UBA6226; assembly: GCA_002441045.1. Next base: position 12,638 of record DJWQ01000182.1, read on the forward strand.
AAAAACCATACTCTCGGAATCATTCGTATAAGTAGGGTATAAAAGAATATTTTTACGGAATGTATACAATATTTTTTATGAAATTTTTATTGCACAGAAAAATGAGTTGCGTACAATTAATCTAAAACGCAATGAAATTTTTTGTATAAGAAGATGCATGTATACAATATAATGTGAGAAAAAAAAGGACCCCTGTAGGGGTCTTTTTTATTTGAATAAAATTATTCTGGTTGTGGAGCGTCAACTGGGCAAACATTTGCACAAGCGCCACAATCGATACAATCAGAGCTAACTACGTAGATGCTGTCACCAGCAGAGATAGCGTTTACTGGGCATTCTGGTTCACAAGCGCCACATGAAATACATGAATCGTTAATTACGTACATAATAAACCTCCTTATATTCATCGGTTGAATCTAAGCTCAACCCTTTGTCACCTCATTATAATACCCATCACTGGTCTCTCACAACGATAAAAATAAGAAAAAAAATGAAAATAGACCAAATACAATGATAATCATTATTGATTGAATTGTACATTTCGGTAACTTGCAATAGTCAGAAAACTCAAAAATATGAGGGACAAACAAAAACCCTATGGGCATCAAAAAATGCAATAACTGTTGCAAAAAGTTTATAGATTTACTGTTCAAGATAGTTTACACTGTAGGTGTAATGTGTTAAGATGAAAGCGTTAGAGAGATTAATATTTTTTTAACAAACTCTAATCGCGAAGCATAAAGGGCGTATTGCCTTGGGGTAACCTCATATCATTTTAAAGGAGATGTTTGAAATGAAGTACATTCAAGAAGTATTTGAGCAAGTTAAAGCAAGAAACATTAATGAACCAGAATTCTTGCAAACAGTTGAAGAGGTATTCAAATCGTTAGAACCAGTTATCGAAAGACATCCTGAGTACGTTAAAGCTAATCTTTTAGCTAGAATTGCTGAACCAGAAAGACAAATTACTTTCAGAGTACCTTGGGTTGATGACGCTGGTAACCTTAATGTAAACAGAGGTTTCAGAGTTCAATTCAATGGCGCAATCGGACCTTACAAAGGTGGTCTTCGTTTCCACAAATCTGTATACATCGGGATCATCAAATTCTTAGGATTTGAGCAAATCTTCAAAAACTCTTTAACTGGCCTTCCAATCGGTGGCGGTAAAGGTGGTTCTGACTTCGACCCAACTGGCAAATCAGATGCTGAAGTAATGAGATTCTGCCAAAGCTTCATGACAGAGTTATATAGACATATCGGACCAGACGTAGACGTTCCAGCTGGCGACATCGGTGTTGGCGGTAGAGAAATTGGCTACTTATATGGACAATATAGACGCATTAGAGGCGCATTCGAAAACGGCGTTTTAACTGGTAAAGGTTTACCTTACGGTGGTTCTTTAATCAGACCAGAAGCGACAGGTTTCGGTGTAACTTACTTTACAAGAGAAATGCTTAAAGCTCACGGTGAGTCTTTTGAAGGTAAAACAGTTGCTTTATCAGGATTTGGTAACGTAACTTGGGGTACTGCTACAAAAGTTACTCAATTAGGTGGTAAAGTTATTACAATCTCAGGTCCAGATGGCTACATCTATGATGAAGCTGGTATCTCTGGTGAAAAAATCGAGTACTTACTTGAACTTAGAGCAAGTGGTAAAGATATCGCAGCGCCATATGCTGATAAATTCCCTGGATCTAAATTCGTTGCAAGCACTAAACCTTGGGAAGTTAAAGCTGATATCGTTATCCCATGTGCTACTCAAAATGAAATTAGAATCGAAGACGCTAAAACAATCGTTGCTAACGGTACTAAATTCCTTTGCGAAGCTTCTAACATGCCTTGTACAAACGAAGCAATTGATTACTTCTTAGAGCATGGCGTAATCGTTGGTCCTGCTAAAGCAGCTAACGCTGGTGGCGTTGCTACTTCAGCTCTTGAAATGAGCCAAAACTCAATGAGATACAACTGGACTGCAGAAGAAGTAGATGCTAAACTTGAGCAAATCATGATCAACATTCATGAAAACTCAAGAAAAGCTGCAGAAGAATATGGCTTCGGTTACAACTTAGTAGCTGGCGCTAATATCGCTGGTTTCAAAAAAGTTGCAGACGCTATGTTAGCTCAAGGCGACTACTAGAATTTAGCTTTCAAATAATCAATATGGAGATATTGCAAACATTTGCAATATCTCCTTTTTTATTGTCAAAAGCATACAATGAAAAAAGACATTCTTGTATAACTTCCCAGTTTTGCTATAATAAAATTATGAAAAAGTAATAAATGGGAGGTAAAAATTGGTCAACGAATCGAATGTAACATTAAAAGAAGTGCTAGAACTTCCTTTGTTTCAAACCTCAAAATTATTAACTGAACATGAGAATCTCAGTATGCCGGTTTCATCGGTTAACGTTATGTTAGATACTCAAATTATTGAATGGATCGGACAAGATGGACAAATCATATTAACGACGGGTCAAATATTTCTAAAGGTATCAGCCTCTGAACAAATTGAGCTTTTCAAAGAGATTGCAGAGAAAAATGTTACTGCAGTGTTTTTAAAAGTAACCCCTTATTTAGAAGCTTTAGATCCTGAAGTAATCAAGGTGTGTTCTGAACTTAATCTAGCGATCCTCGACCTAGAATATGAAGTCTCTTTTACAGAGATTTTTTCTACCGTTTATAGCCAAATGTTCGCGAGACAATCGGCTGTACTTGAGCGCGTTGAAAACTTACACAAAGACACGATGAACGTCGTCGTAAATGGTGGTAATTTAGATGATATTTTGCGTAGCATTCACAAGACCATTACTTCCCCAGTATTCATCAGAGATTATTACTTTGAAGACACTTATTTCATTAAAAAAACTTTCGAAGACGACTATGCACTCCTTTACGAGAACATAGAGAGCGTTCAGCTAGATGGTAAAAATTCTAAAATGATTTGGGATACGATTACTTTCAAAGAAAGAGAAATCGAACGCCTAATCATTCCTATTTTTGTGAAAAATCAAGTGTATGGGCACATTGTTACCTATGGAAAAGATAGAGCGATTTCCAATTATGACAAACTTGGCCTTGAAGCGGCATCCAATATTATCGCGCTTGAGTTTTTAAAGAAAATTTCTGTACAGGAAGTTGAGAACAAATACAAACTCGAGTTCTTTGATGACTTGATTTCTTTTGATGAACAAAGACGATCGAAGGCAATTGAGCGTGCAGCTAACTTTAGGTTTTCTGAAAATGCGAGCTTTGTGATTCTCGATGTCAATGTATCTGGTAAGCCAAGTGGTGACGATGGCGAAAAAGCATTAAAAGCCGCCTATTTAATAGAAATGATTTGCAAAGACATGGGTCGCGCTTATATGATCTTAAATAAAAGCGACCGTATTTATGTTTTGGTAATGCTTAAAGAAGGCGAAGGCGCTCAAACGGTTAAAAAGTACGTGAAATACATCTACGATATTTTGCGTTCTAAAATGAAAAAATACAGTACTCAAGTGGGTATTGGAAGAATCTATAAAGGTCTTGGACAAGTGCACAAAAGCTTGCAGGACGCAACAAAAGCACTTGAAGCGGCTACTTATTATATAGAAGAAGATATCGTTTTCTTTGAGGAAATGGGCATCTATAAAATCCTATCCAACAGTGCCATCAAGAGTGAACTTGAGATCTTCTATAAAGACATATTAGAACCACTTGCACTTTATGATAAACGCAAAGATACGGAGCTTGTGAAGACACTTGAAGTTTACTTTGAATGTAACGGTAATCTTAAAAAGATGTCAGAGAGCTTATATACGCATTACAATACAGTGCTTTATAGACTCTCAAGAATTCAAGAAATAATGAAGATTAACCTAGAAAAGGAAGAACATCGATTCGCAGCGCAAACGGCATTAAAAGTCCATAAAATTCTAAGATTGTCATAAAGGTGGACTAAAAATAGACGCATAACTGATAAACTCCACCTTAGAATAGTATTTCGTCTAAAGATGAGAATATAACTTGGAGGGATTCGATGATAACTAATCAAGATATTTCTATGGCGATGAAGGTGAAACTTGAGGATATTTTCCCTGAATTGCCGAAACAGCCTGAGTTTATAAAGGGCATCAGAAGAGCGCCAAAGCGTAACTTGACACTGAATAAAGATGAAGTTGCATTAGCGCTTAGAAACGCACTCAGATACATTCCTGAAAAATGGCATAACACACTTGCGCCAGAGTTCTTAGAAGAGCTACTTACTATGGGTAGAATTTATGGCTATCGTTTTAGACCGGAAGGCAACATAAAAGCGAAAGGCATCGACTCGTACGTTGGTAAAACAGTTGAAGGTCGTGCAATTCAGGTTATGATCGACAACAACCTCGACTTTGACATTGCACTTTATCCATATGAGCTTGTCACTTACGGTGAAACAGGAGCTGTATGCCAAAACTGGATGCAATATCACCTTATTAAACGTTACCTCGAAGTGATGACTGATGAGCAAACACTCGTTATGCAGTCGGGTCATCCAGCAGGTTTGTTCCAAGCACCTAAATCCGCACCAAGAGCGATTATCACAAATGGTCTTATGATTGGTATGTTCGACGATCTAGAAAACTGGAACAGAGCAGCAGCTCTAGGCGTTGCATCATATGGTCAAATGACTGCAGGTGGTTGGATGTACATCGGTCCTCAAGGGATTGTACATGGTACTTATTCGACAGTCCTCAATGCTGGCCGTGATAAACTTGGCATCGCTGAGAATGACGACCTTAAAGGTAAGCTTTTCGTAACTTCTGGACTCGGTGGTATGAGTGGCGCTCAAGGTAAGGCGGTTGAAATCGCTGGTGGCGTCGGTATCATCGCAGAGGTAGATGAATCTAGAATCGAGACGAGATTTACACAAGGCTGGATCAGTGAAGTCACTAGAACACCAGAAGAAACATTTGAAAAAGCAAAACAATATATGGCGGAAGGACGTGCAATCGCTATAGGGTTCCATGGTAACATCGTGGATCTGCTTGAATATGCAGTAGCAAATGAGGTTCACATAGACCTTTTAAGTGACCAAACATCTTGTCATAACGTGTATGATGGCGGTTACTGTCCAGCGGGTATCACATTTGAAGAACGTACGCATTTACTTGCGAAAGATAAAAAGCAATTTGAAAAACTAGTAGACGAAACTTTGGTGAGACATTATCATGCGATTCAAGGCTTAACACAAAAAGGCGTTTACTTCTTTGACTACGGCAACAGCTTCATGAAGGCAGTTTATGATGCTGGTGTTAAGGAAATCTGTAAAAATGGCGTCAATGAGTTAGATGGTTTTATCTGGCCTTCATATGTTGAAGACATCATGGGTCCAGTCTTATTTGACTATGGCTATGGTCCGTTTAGATGGGTTTGCTTAAGTGGTAAAGATGAAGATTTGGATAAAACAGATGCAGCAGCAATGAGCTGTATCGATCCAAATAGACGTTTCCAAGACAGAGACAACTGGGTTTGGATTCGCGATGCAAAGAAAAACAAGCTTGTTGTTGGATCAAAAGCGCGTATCTTATACCAAGATGCACTTGGTAGACTTAAAATCGCTCTTAAATTCAATGAAATGGTTAGAAATGGTGAAATCGGACCAGTTATGCTAGGTCGTGACCACCATGATACAGGTGGTACAGATTCACCATTTAGAGAAACCTCAAACATCAAAGACGGTTCTAATGTTATGGCAGAAATGGCGACACATATCTTCGCAGGTAACGCGGCTAGAGGTATGAGCATGATCGCACTTCATAACGGTGGTGGCGTCGGTATCGGTAAATCCATCAATGGTGGTTTTGGTATGGTGCTTGATGGTAGCGAGCGTGTGGATGAGATTCTTAAAAATGCAATGCCTTGGGATGTTATGGGTGGCGTTGGTAGACGTGCATGGGCGAGAAATGAGCATGCGATCGAAACAACGATGGCTTATAATGATATGAGAGAAAGAGATCATATCACATTACCTTATCTTGCTGATGATGAACTGATCAATTCACTAGTTAACCAACACTATGTACCAGGTGGTAAATAAATTTTAATCACTCAATCTTTGCTTAGATGAATATAAGAGTGTGCTATAATGGCATCATCATATTAAGCCAGAATTTAACGAATTAAAAACCTCTTTTCATAGACACTTTCGTTTTGAATGGAGGTTTTTAATTAAGTATTTGCTATGTATATAAATTTGTAATGAGGCGTGTATGAAAGTATCTATCAAACTCTTCGGTAAACCACATGTGAAAATTGATGGGCAATTAATTGAGATTTCACTTAAGAAAAGTGAAGCGTTACTCTATTATATTGCTTATGAAAAGCGCGTTTCAAGAGATGAGCTCGTAGGGCTCATATGGTGTGATGTACCGGATACCACAGCAAAGAAAAATCTCAGAAACAGCTTGTACCGCCTCAAAAAAGACTTGGACTTCGAACTCTTTGACTGTCCGAACAAGCATATGGTTGAGATGGGAAAAAGTGTCGATATCGAAATTGACATCGACGGTGATGAACGGCACTTCTTAGAGCAATACCAAGGTCGTTTTTTAGAAGCCTTTGCCATAAAAGAAGCAGAGGGATTTGAAAAGTGGCGACTAGAGGTTGAAAATACCCTCAATCAAAAGTATTTAAAGCTTGCTCAAGGTAAGATTGACCAGTTGATACAGGATGAGGCTTATGATGAAGCACTTGCCATCGCTACTGTAATGCATAAAATTGACGAGTACGATGAACTTTCAAGTCGACAATTGATGACGCTTCATTATCATTTGGGTCAGTACAAACAGATTACAGAAGTTTATAACTGTTTAAAAACATTATTAGATGAAGAAATGGGCATTCAGCCAGATAAGTTGACTCGGGATCATTATTATAGTTTGATATACAGCCCAAAAACCGATGAAAAGGAACAAAGTGCGTACTTTGGGAGATTAAAAGAAGCGGAAACCATTGAACGAACACTACATCAGACAGCTATAGGTCAAAATAGACAGTCGATTATCGTCAGTGGAGAAGCTGGGGTCGGCAAGACGAAGCTTCTTGAATCCTGCCTAAGTCGATATAAAAGTACTTTTAAAGTTTTAAAGGCCACTTGCTATCCAGCGGAATCGGGATATGCATATAAGGCGTGGAATGACATTTTTATGCAGCTTTCTGGTCTTTTGGAAGAGCAAAGAATTGAAATGCCACTATTTGCAAAACAAGTGCTAACAAAATTTTTTCCGGGATTTGATGAGTGGTCAGCAAGCCAGTCAATGGAAAATCCTGAAACCATTAACTCAGACTATTTAGAGAAGTTGACGATGAAATTGTTCGATCGCCTCCTGAAGAAAACGCGATTGGTCGTCTATGTGGATGACCTACAGTGGATGGACCCAATGAGCTTAAGGTTATTGCTTAGCTTGGTACATCATGTAGAGGGCTTTGTATTTGTTGCAACAGTAAGAAATGAGTTTTCAGAGACCTTAGATGATTTTATGGGTCAGCTTTATAAATATGATCGAATGCTGTTGATTTCTTTAGATCGCTTTTCGGAAGAAGAGTCATATGCCTTTATGGATTATTTGACCGATCGCCCGCTTAGCATCGATCAGAAAAAGCAAATCTATAATGAGTCTGAAGGGAATGCTTTCTTTATAGTAGAAGGCTCTGTCGCCATTCAGCAGGACCTAGCAGATCGCAGACATCGATTTAAGGGTATCCTCGATTCACGTTTTATCGGTCTGGATGCACATGAAGTAAAGCTCATCAGCATGCTATCGATGTTTTTCGATGAACTTGACTTTGAGTTGCTTTGTAAACTCTATATCACAGACGAAGATACGTTACTTGAAACCATTCAATCACTTAAGAGAAGATATTTGATTAAAGAGATTGAGGGAGAAACGAGCTTAAAGCTAAAGTTTACACATCATAAATTAAGGGAGCACGTCTACGGTCAAACACCTGCCACTAAAAAAAGGATCTTACACAATAGAATTGGTAGCCTTTTAGAAGAAGGATTGACTGGGGATTCTAAGGACTTGCTACTTTATCAAAAACTGATTTATCATTACGAAAGTGCTGGCAATAACGTTAAGCATCTGACGTATTATCTTAAATATCTAAAAGCGTATTTCGATTTTAGCCATGAGCTTTATCCTGAAGTGAATTCTCAGGTTCAAGTGGTTATGGATCGACATCCAGAGGATTATTTTAAAGAGCTTGAGCTTATCTTTGATCGCATTGATGAAGATGCTGCAACTCTGACACTAAGAGGTCAGTTTATTCATATGAAGGCACGCTACTTTATAAGAAATGGTGCTTATGAAGAAGGGATGCATTTAGTAGATGAACTGATAAAGATTGCAAGTGAGAGTAGTGATGAGGAGCTTTTATTTAAGGCGTATGTTCAGTGGTTCTATTACTTGATTCAGACGGAACACACACTGCAAATGCCTGAAGTAATTGAAAAGCTTTCTGAGTTACACCGATCTTTAAAAAATGATGCCGTTTTACTGAGATTGATGGGTATAAGTAGCTTGATGTCCGGGCGATATGAAGAGGCGAGAGTTTACTTTTCTGATTCTATTGTGGGATTTGAAAAGCTAGGCAAATCAGGTCGATATATGCTAAACATCGCAGCCGCTTATAACTATATATCTGAAGCTTTTAGAAGGCAAAATCGCCTTGAGGAAGCTTTGGCTGAAGTAGAACGTGCAATTGAGCTCTGCAAATTACAGAATATTATTAGAGGTGGTTCTATCTTTAATACAAATGCAGGGATGATTGCCTTCCAAATGGGAGAAGAGGCTTTGGCAAAACATTATTTTGAAGAAGCTCTTAAACATTTTGAAACCGTAGATACACTTTGGCGAAGAAGTGAAGCCGAAGGCTATCTAGGGGTTATATTAGTAAAAAACGGACATGAAGCAAGAGGGCGACATTATTTAGCTGAAGCTAAAAAACACGCTCATATCATGGGAACACCTGAAACGATCAAGTTAATAGAAAGTCTAGAAAACACATTAATTGGATAACTGAAAGGGGATTTTTATGAAAACGGATGTTCAAATTGCTCAAGAAGCTCAAAAGATGCACATTAGGGAAATTGCTAAAAAAGTTGGCGTTTCTGAAGACAGTCTTGAGCTATACGGTAACTACAAGGCGAAGGTTGATCTTGAGGTGCTTCAAAGCAAGAAAGATGCACCAAATGGCAAGTTAATCCTTGTAACCGCTATTAATCCAACTGCAGCTGGTGAAGGTAAAACAACTGTAAACGTTGGTCTTAGTATGGGACTTAACAAAATTGGCAAACTAACCTTTACTGCTCTAAGAGAACCATCACTTGGACCATGCTTCGGCGTTAAAGGTGGCGCTGCAGGCGGTGGTTATGCTCAAGTAGTTCCTATGGAGGACATCAATCTTCACTTTACTGGTGATATTCACGCAGTAACAACAGCTAATAACTTGTTATCTGCACTAATTGACAATCATTTACACCAAGGCAATCCTCTTGGCATCGATCCGAACAGAATCACTTGGCGTCGTGTTGTAGACATGAACGATAGAGCGCTTCGTAACATCGTCGTTGGCCTAGGTGGAAAAACAAACGGCGTTACAAGAGAAGATGGTTTCGATATCTCGGTTGCATCTGAAGTTATGGCAATTCTTTGTCTTGCAGATGATATTACAGATTTAAAAGCCAGACTTTCAAAGATGATCATCGGTTACACCTATGCAAACAAACCAGTAACTGCAGCGGATTTAGATGCAGTGGGCTCTATGGCGCTTTTATTAAAGGATGCAATAAAACCTAATTTAGTTCAAACATTAGAAAATACACCAGCATTTATCCACGGTGGACCATTTGCAAATATCGCTCATGGCTGTAACTCTGTTGTTGCGACTAAGACTGCACTCAAACTTGCAGATTATGTCGTTACAGAAGCGGGCTTCGGCGCTGACCTTGGAGCGGAAAAATTCTTTGATATCAAATGTCGTTTTGCTGGTCTTGAGCCAAGTGCAGCAGTTGTCGTTGCAACTGTAAGAGCGCTTAAAAAACACGGTGGTGTTGGCAAAAACGATCTTGGTGTTGAAAACCTAACCGCATTATCTGAAGGCTTTGAAAACTTAAANNGAAGTTGTCTTAACGCAAGTTTGGGCAAAAGGTGGCGAAGGTGCAGTTGATCTTGCAAACAAAGTAGTAGAAATTGCTGAATCAGGCGTTGCGAAATTCAAACCGCTTTATGAGCTAGATATGCCTATCATTGAGAAAATCCAAACCATCGCTAGAGAAATCTACAGAGCTGATGGTGTTGAGTTTAGCTCAAAAGCACTTAAAAACATCAAGAAGTTTGAGGAAGACGGTCTTGGTAACTTACCAATCTGTATGGCAAAAACGCAGTATTCCTTCTCAGACGATCCAGATCTTTACGGTGCACCTACTGGCTTTAAAATCTCAATTAATGATGTAAAAGTATCTGC
>DJWQ01000206.1:0-4674 GCA_002441045.1 Firmicutes bacterium UBA6226
ATTGAGCGTGCTTACAGTTATTGGTAGGCGGTTATTTTGGGTTATAATAGTTGTGATTTTGTTTGGTGTTATTGTAGGGTTGATTATACATACAAGAAAGCAAGAGACTATTTTCACCCAAACAATCAAACAACAGGAACAGATGATTAAGCAAAAAGAAGAGCAAATACAGCAATTACAAGAGCAATTAGAAATTTTACGGAAGGAGCAAGTGATAAGAGAAAAAAAGATAACAACGTTAAAAAAGCAAAGGGAGCAAATACAGAAACCAAAGACAGCTGAAGAGGTAATAAAGGCTTTTAAGGAGCTTGGTTATGATGCGGTTGTTAAGTAGTTTGTTAGTGTGTTTCTTTTTAGCGAGCCAAGCGTATGCGGTTGATGTATGTTTCCCTGAAGAGCAAGCTAAGCAGGTAATAGTAGAGTTAAAGCAAAAGAGGGTTTTAGAGCAAGAGGTTCAAGAATATGAAAGATTGATTGAGAATTTAAAGAAGCAGAATGAAATTTTGAAAGAGCAAAATCAATTATTGAAAGAGCAGATTGAGCTTCACAAAAATCAGAAGCAATTGTATGATACAGCATTGAAGGAATGCGAAAAGAAACAAAAACTTAGTTGGATTGAAAAAGGTAAATATTTCGGGATTGGTATCTTGCTTGGCCTATTAATTGGGGTGTTTAAGTAAATGTTGATCATAGCACCGTTAAAAGAAGCGACCAATTTAATCAATGGAGCGTATAGTGGACTAATTAGTAAAGTTTTTCCTACACATGTTTATCAGCATGGATATTTGATTTACAATATTAATGGATCAGCGACTATAACAGTGAAAGTGTCAACGGATAATGTAAATTGGTTGCAAGTTTATTCTCAAACGCTTAATGATGTATCAGGTAGTCAGGTAATAGAATTAATAGGTTTATTTGTTAAGATAGAGATTGATGCTAATGTAAGTGTAGGAAGTTTTGTATCGTTTGTTAGGTCATCAATCTAAGTCAAGGATTTCAAGCATTTTTTGGAAGTTTTCGTAGTTTTCTTTCAAGGTATCGTATTCGACTTTTAGGTCTGGGGCTATGATTGTTTCTTCAATTTTTTTGACTTGTTCTTCAAGTTCTTCGTAATCAACTAAATAATTTGAATATANNTTTGGGTTTATAATAAGTTTGTAGAGCAATGAAGTTTTCAAATATATATCTATCCTTAAAAGTAATTGGCACGAAAGCTTGTTCAGCTAATGGTAAGGATATTGGTATAACATATATGTATTCAGCTTTTGGGATAAGTGGGATATTGTTTCGGATGGCTTGATAGATGTTAGAATAGAATTTCAAATAAGCAGTGCCTAAAGGTAGGGCAAGTCTCATGCAAATATCAATTAAGTAAGGTTCAGTTTCTCCTTTGACTTTGATTTCTTCGGTTGAGAAGAAACCTATATATTTCATTTGCTGTAAGAGGGTATCGCACATTCTAAGGTTGAGAGCCCATGGTTTCATTAATACATCTTCTTTTCTTTTGATAACCTTAGCAATGTAAGAATTTTTACTTTGTTCAATTCCTATAGTAAAGGGTGGTTCAATACCATTACCAAGACACATGCAATCAATTCCGTATTCAATTTCAATATCAGATAAAATTTCTTCTTGATAGTAATCGATATCTTTAGCGAATTGTCCAGCTGTTTGGATGAGTTTCTGTTTATAGAATTCAAGTTCGTATTGGTTTCTAATGATTGCACTTTCGAAGGAATTCCTATAGATTGGGTCAACTTTGGTAATTGCAGGAAAATTTAAATGTTCAAAGCTTACTACGCGATAACGGGGAACTTTAGGCATTAATTGTTTTTGGAATAAACGGTTATTTTCAAGCCGAGCTTCTACTCCAGCCCCAAACACATCAATTTTTAATTGCTTAAATAATTCAATAAGGAAACCAAAGTAGCAATCAAGCGTTATGACTTTATCAATCTTGCTAAAAATTTCTGGTGGTAAATCAGTTAGTATTTGAACATTGTGAATATTTCTACCAAATGCGAGGTCTTCCATATCTGGGAATGCACTAATAAAATCAGCAAATAAATAAACCTCTTCATGCTTGGCGAATTCTTCAATATATCCACAATCCATTCCAGTTGTTAACCACAATACAGCCATTATGCTACCCCTTCATAAAAGAATTTAACCCCTTGCTTATAATCTTCAATCAATAAATCTGCATATGGAGTTAATTCATCTTGAATGATACCAAATTTGCGTAAAAGATTGATAATATAATTATACTCAAAATAATTCAACCGACCAAAGCCAAGGTAGTATGTTTTATTGCCATCTCGGAGTTTGAATGAAAGGCAGAAGGGTTTATGTGGGTCTTGTAGTATTTCTAATCGATGCTTATTATCTCGGATGAATTCAGCAATTGCTAAAAGGTAATCTTCATTATCGGATCGTAGAACTATCACATCGCCTTCCTTTATACCAATGATCATGTTTTTGTATTTAAGAAGAGCTCGTTTTTGTTTGATATTATGGAAATCGGATGTTTCTACTAATTCAGGTATTGATGTAGCGGGAATGATTTTTTTATCCATCGTTTTAATAATAGCTTGTTTTTACGAAAAATCAAGTTATATTATGCTAAGATGCTACAATTAGCACTTTCACCAATTCAGGAACAAATCTGGGAGTTATTTTTCAATTCAAATTATCGATGGATTGTATCGGTTGGTGGTAAAGGTTCTGGTAAGACACAGCTTGCTATTTTTATTCTGTATGAATTATTGACCAATGAAAAGTATCGTGGGTCTCGTATTCTTATTGCTCGTGAAAGTTTGAGAGATTTGAGGAATACTTTAGTTGCAGGTCTTGAGCGATTGTTAGCAGAAAATCCATATTTGAAGTCTCTTATCACAACGAATTTAAATTTGCAAGTAATAAGGAATGAGGCAACGGATGTAGAAATTTACTATTTATCTCTCAATGAAAAGAATGCTCAATATAAGTCCGTGCTGTCTTATGAATTTAATGTGATAATTATTGATGAAGTTGATAGGATAAGTAGGGAAGCATTTGTTGAAGTAAGTGAGCGTTATAGGTTAGTGCATGATTTTTCAAAAGGTATGTTAATACTTAATCCATGTTCGCAGGAGCATTGGTTGTATAAAGAATTTGTTGAGAAGAACCGTGAAGATACTTATATTATTCGGTCATCTACTTATGACAATTATTTGATAACTCGAGTTAGCAAGAAAGATTGGGAAGAGATGATACCATATAGTTATGGCGGAAAAGAGTTTTTTGTAAGCAATAACATTAGGTATGAGAAGCTTTATGAGATAGGGGATATGGTGATTGCTAAGAGGTTTAATGTGTCTCATTCTTTCATAACTGAGATGGAAATGAAGCCTTTAGGTTATAGGAAGATTATGCTTGATGGTGAGTGGGGAGCATTTGATTATGGTGGTGGTTTATTTGATGATGTATTTGATGAGCAAAACATTATTACGATTGATAACCGATTGATTGACATAACATTTGATTATACACTTTATTGTGGGGTTGATTTTGGGATTAGGCATTCGGCATATGCATTGGTTGGAGTTGATTATTTAGGTAGGATTGTGATTTTAGATGATTATATCTCAGACAACCAACCACTGAAGGTATTTATTGAATATATGTTAGAGCGATTTAAAAAGAAGTATAATATTAAACGACCACAGTTGATAACTTATGTAGGAGATATTGCAGGAAAGAATAGAGAGATATATGATGGGTATGATTTGTTTACTAAGTTGAGAAAAGATTATGGGCTTGTTTTTCGTGGAAATCGTGTAAGAATAGTTGAGAGCATAGCGATGATAAAAGACTTATTAGAGAAAAAGAAGTTATTAGTTAGCGACCAAGCTCATAGGTCATTAGAGGGATTTTTAGGAAAGTTTCAAGCTGATCATCATGGTAATTATAAGAAAGATGGATTTTATGAACATTTACTTGATGCGATAAGATATGTTATAGTAGATATATACAAACAAAGTAAACCACAGAAGAGTAGATATTTGAAGACACCTACCTATGTATTCCCTACCAGTTATTTTTAAATTGAGCTTACCAAGGAATAAAATATTCCGTATTGAGAAAGATATAAATAATTTTTTAAAGAAGTTTGTCTTTGTTAAAGCATTTAAGTTATATTGTCCTGTGATAAGGGGTTTACCTGATTTTTTAGTTGTTAAAGCAAAATATGATTTACCAAGTGGATTTTATGAAGTAAAAAATTGGAATAATAGTTTAAGTGAGTATCAAATTAATATGTTGAATGTATTAAGTATGGCTTTTAATTGTGTAGTTGTGCAGTATAATAAGAATGAGCATTGTTTATATTTTTATGAATGGTCACCTCTTGACAAAGAAAATGAATTGATGTATAATACAATATAAGGAGGCAGAGATGGATCTGACTAAACTTTTTGAATGGTTAAAAGAACCAGTTAAGATTGACAATCAGGAAGCAACTGAAATACAAGAACAAGCAGAATCACCAATACAAGAACAAGAGGAGCAGCAATTACAACAGCAACCACAGCAACAAATACAAAGTCAACCAGAACAAAAAGACATACAATCAAATCAATCACCATTCCCAGGGGCGGAATATTTGACTAATACAGATTTACATGATATAGC
>DJWQ01000206.1:4688-9711 GCA_002441045.1 Firmicutes bacterium UBA6226
CAAGGAGACTATTATACATATCTTGAAAGGGCAAAGGATTTAACACTTGAAGCAACAAAGACATTAGCCGACCAATTAAAAAGGCTACAACAGTATAATCCATATTACATACCAAACAAACAGCAGGGTAAACGACCTTATACAGTAAGAGATTTGATGAGGGATTACAAGAAAGCATTACCATATATAACGACAAAGTATCATATGATTTACCATATGGATGACCAGACCGTTGATCGGGGTAGATTAGATTTATCTACTCCGAGCGGTCTACAAATAGAAAAACAATAATAAGGAGGGATGAACCGTGGCTGATTTATTTTGGGGAGATTTAGGAGCTGAAGGCGGAAATATATCGGCAGCCAACTTTTATGATACAACTGATGCACGAGCTGTTATAAGAACTGAATTATCCAAAGATTTATGGAAGATTACTTTTGCTTATTCGAACTTCAGGCGATATGTTGATAAAATTACTGGATTTTCTGAGAAGATGTCCGATAAATTTATGGTTCCGAAGGATCTATTTAGACCTGAGGATGCATTGTGGGATGAAGTAGGGGAGTTTGATGCTTTACCTGACTTTAATCTCAATTTTGGTAGGTTCTTAATTCAAATAGCTGAGAGAGGTAAACAGTTCAAGCATACTGAAAGGGCTGATTTATTTTCATTTGTAGATATTGAAGGGCTTGCAAGGGAGAAGTTTAGTCAAATTGGTGTAGCATCGATTGAAAGAGACTTGTTAATGAATGCATTTGTTTATTTAGATGTTCTTGGAATTGCTCAGTCTGGTGGTGATGTATACTATGATACAGGTAAAACTTTAGCACCGACTAAATCGTTCATGAGAGATGTTGATGGNNTGGTAAAACTCCCGCTAATTTAACAATGTCCCATATTCTTAAGTTTGCTCAAATTTTACATGACCTAAATGTTCCTTCTTACACAGGAGATGGTTATGGGACTTATTTAGTGATAATTAACAAGCAAGCGGAGAATAGGTTATTGACTGACCCTGTATTTTTCCAAGCTGTTACTTATTCTGGTGATGTAGAGAAACTATATAAAGGGTATATTGGTTCCTTCTATGGTCAGGAATTTGTAAGAGATGAGGGTAAGTATATTGACAAGTTTGTTTGCTCATTAAATCCTGAATTACAGGGCAAGGCAATTTGTATATTCTTAGGTAAGCAACCAGTGGTTGAAGCTGTAATTAGACCTGAGGCTGTCTATGAAGAGAGACCAATGGACTATGGTAGATATAAAGGAATGGCTATTAGGACTTATAGAGGAGAGAGTCCGACTTGGTTTAGTGCAGAGGGTCAGCCTGTAGGTGGTATTTTAGTTGCTGGTTAATGATTGATCCAATGAGCAAACAATGTGGACATCGAACGATGAATACATTCAACACATCTTAAAGTTTGCGGGGGTTCCGTATGAGGAGCCCCTTTCACTTTCTACTTTTTACAATTCAGTTTACAAACCACTTTTCCAAGAAGCTCTTTTAGAGATACAGAAATTTATTAATTTTTCATTCATGCGGAAGGAAGGGGAGTTTGTTCTATCTGCTGGAAATTCATCTATTAATTTAAATACTAAAAACATCAAGTTTATTCAAGCGATTTTCCCTAAAGGTAGTAACAAGGTTTTAGAAGGATTTGAGTATTCAAAATATGCAGGGTCACTGCAGTTAGGAAATCCTACGGCTTATTATTTTGATGACAATATGATGACAATTTATTTTAATGCTACACCGATTGAAGATGTTGTTTATCGGATAATTTATTACGAATATGATTTAGATAGTGATCCACATCCTGTATTGAATGAAGCACCAGAGGTGTTAAAATATTTGTATCTTGCTAAGCTTTATTTGCATTTAGGGGAGTATGATAAATATGAAAATGCCTACCAAAAGTATTTAGCGTTATGTAAGTTGGAAGATGGGTTGGAGAAAATAAAGAAAACAAAAACGACATTACTAAAATTAAAGCATGGATATGAAGGTTGGTGGTAGATTACGAAATTATATAACAAAGGAAGAGCTTGATAAATTTTTTGCTAAATCTGGATATGATAGGATTTATATAACGAATTTAGTAGTGACGGATTGGGGGTTTGCGAGTTGGGATCTAAGTGATGATGGATATTTATTTGTTATGTCTTGTTATGGGAATGCTAAGTTATGGAAAGAGTTTTTTGTTAATTTAGCTAAGCAATTGAATTTAAGAGGAATAAAATTTCTTACTAAGAGAAATCCTGAGGCATGGGGGAAATTGCTTGATGGTTTTGTTTTAGATGAATGTGTGTTAAAATATGATATAGAGGAGGAATAAAGTGGGTGGTATTTTTGGTGGGAGTAGTAAAACTACGGTAAAATATGAAACACCTCCTCAGGTAGCTTGGCTTGTACAAGAAATTATTGATGAACTAAAAGCTTTAAGACCTCTTGCTGAGCAAGCAGTCCCTGGTGTTCAGAGTGCGATACAACAATACATACAACAATATCAAAATTGGTTAGAACGAAGTCCTGAATTTTTTGAAGAAGCACGAGGACAAATAGGAGAGCTTACTACACAAACAAAACAACAATTACAAGATGTATTTGAAGGTTCAATAGAAAAGGCAGGTGAATTTTGGGATGAAGCAAGACAAACTTTATTAACAGACATCCAAGAAGCTGAAGAAAAAATTCCACAAATTTACGAACAAGCAAGAACACAAACTAAAGAATTAACACAAGAAGTTCTACAAGATGCATTAAGAAATACAATAAGAAAATTGGCATTACAAGGACTTATTAGTCAAACTGCAGGCACTCAAGCAATGGCTGAACAATTTAGGCAATATGAATATGAACCTTTACAAAGATTAATTGAGGCTGAAACTGGTGCAAAGCAAAGATTACAAGAACAAGCTTTAGGATATAAAACTGATATAGGAGAAAAGAAAGCTGGTGCTCAAGAAAGAATGTTAAGTGATTATGCAAGCAATATTGCTAAAACATTACAAGGTGCAATGACATTACAAGCTGGCATAACTGGTCAACAATTACAACATCAATTAACTTTACCAGATATTTATCGAGCAATTATGCAAGCACAACAGCAATATACACTTACTCCATTTGAATTAAGAAGGTCATTACTTGGAACATTAACGGGTTCAGCTGGAACATTACAATCATTAGTCCCTACGAATGTTTCTCAATCAGCAAGTGGTGGTGTTAATCCAGTTCTTGGTGGATTGGCAGGGACGGCGGGGACTTTAGGTTTATTTAAGTTATTTGGTCTTATTTAAGGAGGATAAAGATGACAACTCAGGTTTTAGATCCTTTGTCCTTGCTCATGTTAATTAATGCTCAAATGTTTGGAAGGAACCCTTGGGATACAACTACAGAAAGACCTACTACAAAAGACTTAGCAACTTTATCGGCTCAGAGGGCAAGTCCATATGGTAAAGTAACGATTAAGCAACCGGAGATGACTTGGAGTGATTTTATTCAGGCAGTGATTTTGCCGATGGTATCGGATTTATTTACAGCAAGAGAATTGAAGAAGCCTATATTAGATGATAGAACGATAGAACGATTAAAGAAAAATGTTCCTGATATAGATAAGTATGTGCAGAAGGATGAGAAGACAGGTCAGTATAAGTTTACAAATATAGATGAGGCACCGCAAGCTGTAAAGGAAGTATATGATAAAGTTAAAGAAATTGAGCAAGCAAGGCAAAGAATATTACGTAATCCGAGAAATTTTTTGAGACCTGGGACTTTATCTTTGATGATGCAAAATCCTAATATAGCGAGCACTTTATTTGATGTTTCAGGGCAGATTGAGCAAAGCATTAAGGCTGGGCAGAAGAAAGAAGCGATGAAGAATGTAACGGGTAAATTGTTAGAAAAATTAGGAATAAACAAAAAAGATTTAGAGGGATTAGATTGGGAAGATTTGCAACCATTAATGCCGTTTATTCTTACGAGTATATTTAGTAATTTTAATCCGACAATTACAATAGGGGCTCAAAATGAGTGATTTAATGCTTGACCCTTGGGATTATTTTATAGAAGAAGCAATACCTTATCACGGTAAAATTACAAAACAACAGCAACAGCCTAATCAACAAACTCAATCACAAACTAAACCACAAACCAAACCACAAACCAAACCAAAATCAAAACAAACGACTAAGCAACCTACTACAAGTCAACAATCATTAAAACAAGATTTATTCAATGAAATTAAAGCTATTCTTACAGGTCAAAAAAGACCACAAGAAAGCAAATTGTTTGAGGATATAAATAAAGAACGGGAACAGGTAGAAAAAGATTTACAAAGTGTTAGACAAGAATATAATGTGAAATTAAAAGAACTTGCTGAGTTTACTAATAAATTTAATGATGCACATAGTAAGATGATTGGTTTATTTGCGTTAATGTTAGGGAAAAGTGATTTAGTAAAGCATACAAATGAGCATTTATTTGATAAGATGAGGGAGTTGATATTGTATTATCCTGTTGATGTGGTTCCATTAGCGATGAGAAGTTTGGTTACAGGTTATTTTGCAGGAAAGCAAGCTGGTATAGATACGGATGGTATGAGTGTAGGTGAATTAATAACAATGGGAGAAAATCCAGAATTTGTATCAAAGTTATCTCCGAAGAGTTTAGAATTTTTAGGTCAATTGATAGAAGTGATGCCACAAATTTTTCAAATGAAAGTTGCTCCTTATAAAATTATGTTAGATAAATTGCAAAATGAAGCAAAAATTTTAGAGGCAAGGCAAACACATCAAGAAAATATGTTAAACAAATTATTACAACTGGAACAAATACGATTAGGAAAAATAGCAACTGTAGCGAATGTTTTATCGTTATTCGAGTATAGAGAAGGGCAAATACAAGTAAAAAAAGAAAAATTAGCATTAGATAAAGAAAAGCAAAAAACAAGTAATATAATGGCACCAGAAATACAAAAAGCACTCCATGATTTATTGTCTAAATAACCATGGGGCTAACTGA
>DJWQ01000206.1:9761-10435 GCA_002441045.1 Firmicutes bacterium UBA6226
GTTAGTCAATTAGCTCAAAAGAAAGGTATAGATCCGAATACTGTATCACAAGCAGTATCAAGGTATATATTACAAAAAGCAAAGGATAATGATTTAATAAAGTCAGAAATTCTTACGACACCTCGTTTACAAGATTATGAAATGATTATAGGGATTGATGAGTTGGGGAGATATGCGTTTGGTGAAAAGGATCCAGGGATGGGGTTTGTTCGTGTGTTAGATGTTGCAAATGTTGGTAAAAAGATGCGGAAGGAAGAGCATGATAAATTTGTCGCGAATGTAAGGAATACGATATACATGGCATATCAAGTTGACAGGACAATTGAACGAATAGATAAAGCGTTAGATGTAGCAAGTGATTTATCATTAGTTTTAGGATTAGGTGGATTAGCAACGAAAGGAACATTATGGTTAGGTAAGAGAGTATTAAAAGATGTAGCGAAAGAAGCTTTGGGGAAATCATTACTTGTTAAGGTTGCGAATGAAGTTGCTTCGCTTGGGATTAAGGCAGGGGATATTGCATTTGCTGGGAGTGAATTAGGTAAAGCAACATTAAATACAGTAGCAAAGGGATTGCCGTTATCATATTCATTAGACCATTTAGTATTTAGTGGGATTTCTTTAGCTGGATTTTTAGGGTCAAAAACAACAAAAGCAAAGGAAGTTATTCAAAA
>DJWQ01000129.1 GCA_002441045.1 Firmicutes bacterium UBA6226
TGTTTCTGCACCATCATCTGTAACAAAAACTTCCCCGTGTTGATATGGACTCATCGTACCTGGATCCACGTTAATGTATGGGTCGAATTTTTGAATCGTTACTTTCATACCTCGTGCTTTTAGTAGCTGACCAAGTGATGCTGCAGTGATACCTTTACCTAATGAGGAAACTACCCCTCCCGTCACAAAAATATACTTCGTACTCATTAAAGACTCCTTTCAAATAACCATATAATCCTATTTTCTCACTGGCTGATGCCAGAATATTACGAACACCATATGTCTAAAATCGAGTCCTCATTCTCCGCCACAAATCGGATTTTGCATACTAAAAATCTTCGAGCATCGAGCCTTCAGATTTTACCACAAATTAGATTGTGGCTAAAAAAAAAGAGTGAGAAAGTCCCCAAAAGGATGACTTGTCACTCTTGTTGTAAGGTTAATAGCCACCCTTCTGGGTGTCTTTAGACCGATTCAATTAAACAATACTTACATAGTATATCCACTTCATAATGAGAAGTCAACATAATTTTTGCAAGGTTTTGATCAATTATTTTATTAGTTATTTTTGTATTTATTGAGCCTGTACTGTAATCTTAATCACTTCAAAAATCGTATCTGCAATTGCTTTACCTTCTATATAAAGCACCATTCCCGCTTTATAATTTGAAGCCTTATATGAACTACCTGTTGGGAAAGTCACCGTACGCATACGATTGTTTTCATCCGTTACGATTAATAGATTAGAAGATTCAACCACTTGAGAAACGGTTGCCTTAATAGCCGTAGGCTCAGCTATGATTTTTCTACCTTGTTGCAGTTGAACGATGCCACCAATACCGATTTCTACAGTAACCTCTTGATCCAATCTCAAATCATAGATGGTGATTGCATTATCACCAGTCTCATTCAAAAGCTTTGCTTTAGAAGAAAAACCATAGGTTTCTGTCTTACCGTTAGATAATAAAATTGAGATTTCAGGATTTTTCTTAATGTTGATTCCAGTTACATCGCCGACAACCGTTTTGGCTTGTCCAATCCATTCTACCTTTACAATTTCACCAAATTTTAAAGTCGCTTTTACGATATCCCCTTTATTATAACCTGCAGAACCATTAACAAAGATAACTTTCGGGGTTATGTTGCCGTTAAACACAGTGCCATTTTCCATTGTAATGCCTATTTTTGTAGTTGCTGACATGGTAAACGTATCATTTAAAATACCATAAAACTCATAAGCATCTGAGTAAGCAATGATTCTTTTTGCATCATAATCTTTGTAATAAACAATGACTTTGTAGTCAGCTTTAAGATCACTTGCCAAGGCAGGAACACCATTAATCGTGACTAAAGTATCCTCATAGACATTTCTAAACTCATTTGAAGTTGCCGATACTGCAACCTTTAGTGATCTTCTTTTATTGGTTGTTCCGATATAGCCTGAAAGTTGAACGACTTTACCTTCGAACGTAGTTAATTTTTCAGTTAAAGCCACCCCTGTTGCGATTCCATTTTTAACTGTGATTTCAACGACAGAACCAATAGTAATGTCATAATAAGTTCCCGCATTGCCTTTTATCGATACAGTTGCTTCATCTAACTTGTATGATTCTTCTTTACCTGAAAGATTTTTAATTGTGACTGTGAATGAGCCATCATCCATTTTTACTACGGTGCCATTTACGGTTTTTTCTGTTTCAATAACTGAAGGTTTTTCTCCAGTTGTTCCTTCTGTACTACCTTCAGTAGTAGGTTCTACTTGAGATTCAATTGTAAGATCAACATTTTCACCTGTTTTTAAGGAGGTGTAAAGACCATCGATCATAACTGCCAATGTTGCACGATTAATTGTGCTGTTTGGGTTGAAATTACCTAAGCTATCACCTGTACTAGAAATGATATTGTACTCAATCAGCAAGTTAACATATTTAATAGCACTTAACGAGATCTCAGCTGCATCCTTGTATTTTAAAAGGATAATCTTATTAAGATTTTCTTGCTTAAACACATTGAGCGTTTTGGCAATGATCACAGAGGCATTTACCTTTTTAACATTTGTCAATGTTGTGCCATTTAAGAAAACTTTAATCTCATCTAATGTAAGAATTTTATATTCAAGTGCAAACGCAAGTGCAGGATAAGTATCAGAATCGTATGGCGAAAGCATTTGAGGTACACCAATTGATTTCAAATCTGCTTCGTATTTGCTCGTAAGGGTTCCCATTTCAATGTTGTCTAATAAACCAACCGCTTTTACTGCTCTATAGGCAGCTGTCACAACTTCAAGGCTTGTAACCACAGCATCTGGTTGAAATGCGCCATTTGCATAAGCCGGCATCAACTTGTTGTCGATTACCTTTCCTATTTGAGCATTTGCCCAGTGACTTGAAGTAACATCCGTTACGGCCATAGAAATAGCACTATTGCCTATCATTAAAACACACAGCATGAGAACCAGTGTTCTAATTAAAGGTTTTCTTTTACGCATTAGCATTTTCCCTCCTCTAAAATGACTCTATCTATCTAGAGCGCTTTTCATTCTAGAATTATTATAACACGTGAGTACCAGTCCCATTATTAAATTTATTTTACCACCGCCTAATTCAAGTATATTACAGAGGTGTTTTTATGATAAAATAAAGAATAATACACTTTCGAGGTTATCAAATGCCATTTTATTCTTATGATACATTAAAAGTTAACTATAAGCGTCAAGGAAAGGGACAACCCGTCGTCTTATTGCACGGTTGGGGTGCTTCACTTCAAACCTTTGACGCTATTTTCGAGGACTTAAGTAAAAAATATGACGTTCTATCGATAGACTTCCCTGGGTTCGGCGCATCTGATGAACCCTCACAGTCTTGGAACTTATCTGAGTACACTGATTTTGTCGAAAAAATGCTTAAGGACTTAAACATTCAAAATCCTGTCTTGATTGGACATTCCTTTGGTGGTCGTGTTGCCATCAAACTCGAAGGTCGCATCAGACCAAAAGCCGTTGTTCTTGTGAACAGTGCCGGTATAAAACCAAAGCGTGCTGCAAGCTATTACTTGAAAGTCTACGGATTTAAGGCTTTTAGAATTTTGGCTGGATTACCTGGTCTAAAATGGATATTAGCGGAACCCCTAGCAGCTTATCGAGAGCTTTATTCTAGCAGCGACTATAAGCAGGCATCACCGATTATGAAACAAGTTCTCAGCAAAGTGGTCAACGAAGATCTAAGAGCGTTTTTACCAAACTTCGAAGCACCTGTACTGTTGGTTTGGGGCGATCAAGATACATCCACACCTATCGAAGATGCAAAACTAATGTCTGAAATGATACCAGATGCTGGTTTGGTCGTGTTTGAGGGCGCAGGTCATTTTTCTTATCTTGAGCAACCTGCACGATTTTCAACGATAATCAATACCTTTATTGGAGGCATTTAATGATCACCACAGCTCTAGGCATACTTGCCATTACATTAATGACCTATTATAGAAATTTCACAGATGCCCATCGATTTCAACAATTTGGGTATTATATGGTACCCTATCTGAAAAAAGCCGTTACACAATTATTGAGACCCTATGAACTCATCTATCTCACAGGGGTTATACTTTTCTTTGTAACGGACTTTGTCGCTCTTAAAATTATTGGCGGACTTTTGCTCCTTGCCAATATGTATTTTTTAAGGTTGATCAAAAAAGCATATCCCGCAAAGAAAAAGCTGGTCTATACACCTAGGATTAAAAGGCTTTTAACCACAGCCTTATTGGTACTATTGGTTTTAGGAACAGCGGTCATTTATTTACCCAAACCGGTGTATACAATATATGCTTTGCTGGTTTACCCTTTTAGTTTCGTTATGATCTACCTTGGCAATACCATCAATAAACCGATCGAAGGGGCTATCAATAATTATTATTATAATGATGCTCTCAAGCTTATGGCACAAAATCCTAATCTCATCGTTATCGGGATAACGGGTAGTTATGGTAAAACCAGTACCAAAAATGTATTATATACAATGCTTTCCAAAGATTTTAACGTGTTAATGACGCCAGAAAGCTTTAATACAAAAATGGGTCTTACACGTACAATTAGAGAACATTTAAAGCCAACCCATCAAATTCTTATCGCTGAGATGGGTGCCAAGGAAGTGGGTGACATTAAGGAACTGTGCGACTTTGTTAAGCCAACATATGGCATTATCACATCTATTGGACCACAACATCTCGATACTTTTAAAACCTTCGAAAATATTATTTTGACTAAGGGTGAGCTCTTTAGATACCTTCAACCAGGTGGTACTGCTATCGTCAACGTCGATGACGAAAACGTTAGAAACATCCAGTTAAGAGAGGATGTGACTGCGATAAGATACTCAGCGACCGATGATCTCACGTTGTCACCGGATTATCATATCGAAGCCATTAGCGTAGGCTCAGCAGGTTCAAGCTTTACACTGGTTCAAACAAAAACTGGAAAGAAAATCAGATTAAGCACCAAACTGCTTGGCAGTCACAATTTATCTAATGTTGTTGCAGGAATCGCCGTTGCACTTCAGCTCGGCGTATCATTTGACAGACTCAGTACGATGACCTCAGATTTAAAACCTGTTCTACACCGTCTTTCTACGCGACGTGTCAATGATCAATATACGATACTTGATGATGCTTTTAACTCGAACCCAGTTGGTTCAAAGATGGCACTGGATGTGTTGAAAAATTATGCAGGTAATAAAAAGATCATCATCACGCCTGGTATGATTGAATTAGGCGATCAAGCGTATACACTTAATAAAAAATTTGGTGAGTACATTGCCGATGTTTGTGATTTCGTTATTTTAGTAGGAAAAAAACAAACCGAGCCGATTCAGGATGGTCTAAATGAAAAGGGCTTTGATTCTAAAAGGCTTTATGTTGCAAGTCATCTGAAAGATGGTTTTGCCAAATTAAATGAAATCGTCTCATTAAATGATGTCGTCTTAATTGAAAATGATTTACCTGATACTTTTAATGAATAAATACGATAACCGTTTCTAAGGAGAACATATGATTAACATTGGTGTCATTTTTGGTGGTACGAGTGTCGAACACGAGGTGTCTATTATCTCAGCACAGCAAGCAATTGCACAACTGCTAGATATGTCCTTGTACAAAGTCGTTCCAATCTACATTTCTAAACAAAACCGTTGGTACACTGGCGATTATCTTCTTGAAGTCGAGCATTTTAAAGACCTAAAAAAAGTTCTTGAAAATAGCACGCGTATTCAACTGGTTAAAGGCGAGAGAAATGCTTATCTAATAGAGGACCCTGTAAAAAAATTCAAGAATCCAATCATTGATCACATTGATGTTGCCTTCCCGATCATTCACGGTACTGGTGGAGAAGATGGTAGTTTGCAAGGTTTGTTAGAGCACTTAGACATCCCATACGTCGGTTGTAATGTTCTTTCAGCTTCATTAACGATGGATAAAGTAGCATCCAAACTCTTTTTACAAAGTACAGGCATCAGGGTGGTTGATGGCGAGTGGTTTTTTACGCATCATTGGCTCAATTATCAAACGGATATCATTGAAGCTTTGGAGAAAAAGCTACCTTATCCTATGATTGTAAAGCCTGCTGATATCGGATCCAGCGTCGGTGTAACACCTGCAAAAAACAGAGCTGAACTCATCGATGCAGTGGATTTTGCTAAGCAGTATTCTACAAGAATTCTCGTTGAAAAGATGTTGGTAGGTATGCGAGAGATTAACATCTCTGTACTTGGCGACAGTGAAAAATTAGAAATATCGGTATGCGAAGAGCCTATTACAGCAAGTGATTTCTTAACTTATGAAGATAAGTACGTCGGCGAGTCACGTTCAAAGGGCATGTCCTCTGCAAAGAGAAAGATACCTGCAGACCTAGCACCAGACTTGAGACGAGAAATTGAACAAATGGCTGTGGAAGCCTTTATAGCACTTGACTGTGCTGGCGTTACCCGTATTGACTTTATGATCGATAAAGTCAGTGGAAAACCGTTTATTAATGAGTTTAATACCGTTCCTGGCTCACTGGCCTTTTATCTTTGGGAGGCGACAGGAAAAACCTTTAAAGATATGCTTCAAGAAATGATTGATGCCAGCTATAGAGCCTACAGAAGGAAAGAAGCTCTAATGCGTTCGAACGATATTAACATTCTTTCAACTGCAGATTTAAAAGGCATTAAAAAGTAGAGAAAAACAATTCAAATAATTCTAAATGAGATCTTTAAACGAAGGGGGAACTATTTATGGAAAAAATCCTAATTGTCGAAGATGATCTGCAAATTCAGACCTTGATTCGCGATTATGTCAATGCATCTGGCTATATAGCTATCACTGCATCAGATGGTGAAGAAGCCCTACAAAAGTACGAGTCAGAAGGACCACAACTTGCGCTTTTAGATATTATCTTGCCTAAGATTGATGGTTTTGAAATCTGTCGTAAAATCCGCTCAGAGTCAAATATACCAATTATTATGATCAGCTCAAAAAAGGAAGATACCGACAAAATTCTCGCACTCGGACTTGGTGCAGACGATTATATTGAAAAACCTTTTAGTCCAAGAGTTCTCATCGCTAAAATTCAGTCTCAATTTAGACGTGTGAATGAGCTCTCTGGTACACCACCTCAAGATACTTTGGCAATTAAGGAGCTTGTACTAGACGTTAAAGCGAGAACCGTAACCGTTAAAGGTGAAGCTGTTCCTTTCTCGGTTAAAGAGTTTGAAATCCTACACTATTTAATGCTCAATAAAAATCAAGCCCTTTCTAGGGAAAAGATCTTTGATGAAATCTGAGGATACAATGAATTTGGCGACATCAATACGGTAACCGTTCACATGCGTAAAATTAGAGAGAAAATTGAATCCGATCCATCCAATCCAGAGTACATCGAGACGGTTTGGGGCATCGGTTACAAGTTTAAGGGCTAGCATATGAAGAATTTCAAAATGACCTTAAGAGGCCTAATTATTCTATTTATGATTGGGATGGTCTTTACAACACTTGGTTCAATGGCTTTTCTATTTATTAACTTCGATATTAGAAGTGGCGAGCATTCTATGGTAATTAAGAATCCATATCTTTGGTTTGCACTTTTTATGGTGATCATCATCATCTTTTATATGATTTTGGTCTTGCTCATGAACCGTTATATCTTTGATCCTATTTTCGCGATGCGAAAAGCAGCAGAGCATATACAATCCGGTAATCTCAATTATCCGATCGAATATGATGCAGATAATGAAATTGGTGCATTCTGTACAGAGTTTGACAAGATGCGCGTCCGGCTTAGAGATACCATTCTAGAACAACACGAAATTGAAAAAAGAAGAAAAAGATTAATTGCCAGCATTACGCATGATCTTAGAACACCTTTAACCTCCATAAAAGGATATGTTGAAGCGATACAAGACGGTATCGTTAAAGATCAAGATACTTACGAGAAATACCTTGCAACTATAGCTGAAAAGGCGGATCAATTAAATCACTTAATCGATGACTTATCTGTTTATACGAAGCAAGAATTAGGTGAGTTTACATTAAATCTTGAACGACTCAACTCAGGTAAAATCCTCAGTAGTTATTTTGATCATAAAATCGATGAGTTCAAGTACTCACATTTACACTTAGAGCTTAAAAAACCATTTATATCGACGTATATCAATGTCGATCCCTATCGTTTTAATCAAATATTAGAGAACCTAATCGGCAATGCTAAAAAATATGCTCATTCGGAGATCGTAGTCAGTACGAAGGTTATCGACTATCATTTACAAATCGCGATTCACGATGATGGTGATGGCATACCAACGGATGTCTTAGATAGTATTTTTGATCCTTTTTTCATGGTCAACAAAGTAAAGGATCAAAAAGAAAAAGGGGGCTCTGGCTTGGGATTAGCAATTGTTAAGCAACTTACCGAACGTCATGGTGGGAAAATAACTGTTGAAAGTAGCATGGGTACCGGAACCACTTTCACAATCGATTTCCCACTGGATATTTAAAGAAAGGAGTCCTGATGAAATGTCCTAATTGTAGCTTCGTCAACGCTGACGATGCAAAACAATGTAAAATTTGTGGTTACGATTTACCTGTCGTTGCACCAAAGAGGGAATTCAATGATGAAGATGATGAAGAAATTGATTCTGCACTAAAAAATTTGTTTGGTCTAAAGGATTCCGATGAAGAGGATCCTCTTGATGTGGCTACGGTTGAAAGAATGCTTCATAAAAAAAGACCTACTCAGCAAAGCCGAAAGCCAGAACAACCGCCGACTCAAGTCGCTCCCTCAGCATCATCTGTACCAAAGAGCAAGCGTCCTGAAAAACCGGCTCAAAATACCGATGAGGATGAAGAGATATCTAAAAATAGCTATCGTGTAATCATCATCGTCCTTGCTATTTTAGTCCTCTTATTTATCATTTTTAAATCAGGCATTATAAAGTTACCTTGGAAATACGATAACGACAAAGTGGTGGTTACTACAGAAACCACTGAAACACAAAGTAGCATTGAAACGACAGAGACCACAACATTTGAAGCGATAAATTTGGGTCAAGCACCTGCTATTGAGCCTCTCAACTTATTTTTCAACTACTTACCAGAGTTTTCGAATAAGGGCAACTTAAATATTACAACCTTGTTTGTGAATTCTTCAGATGCTTTATCTGTTTTAACAGAGTTTGCTGGAACGGGAAAGATAGAGGAAATCATATCGGTTGATGTCTCTGAATCAGAAATTAACGCATCAGATGCAACCTTCATTATCGATACCGTCATTCGACAAAATACAAATGGCGCTTCTCAAACCAATAGCGTCCAATGGGATTTTAGAGTTGTAGATCAAGGTAATAGTTGGTTATTGGATGGGGTTAGCTATAATGCAACCGCTTATACTGGCAGTATAGAAACTACTGAGCCACCTTCTACAACTGAATCGACTCAAACACAAACTACTGAACCGCCTAAACCAACTACGACAGAACCAACCACTGCAAAACCGACTGAGTTTGATTATGCTGGTTTTAAGTCGTCAGGTAGTTTTACGGGTGGCGCACTCTCTTCTGGACAAGATGTCGGTGGTGTTAGATATGGGGATCATGGTGATTTTGAGAGACTGGCATTTGATTTCATGAAGTGGGTAGATGGTACGCCAACTGAAACTGTTGATTTAGCGACTTCATATTCAGCAACACTATCAGCTGACGGTAAAAAAATCACTATCGTACTTACTGGTGCAAGAGATGCATATGCAAGTTTAAATCCTATTAACTTTAAGGATAGTCCAAATATTTCAAGCGTTGGTTTTTCGTTCTCTGGACAGGGTGAAAGCGTTCAAATTGATATCGTTTTAAAATCACAAAGTCAGTTTAAAGTCTTTGACCTCAAGTCACCTGCTAGATTGGTTGTGGATATCGCACCTAAATAGTGAACAAATAAGTAAAATTAAAAAGCCTAGAAGATTGATTCCCACCACATGATGTGGTTGAGAAGATAATCCTCTAGGCTTTATTAATTTATAAAGAAAGGTTCTTTAATGAACGACAAGTTTAAGCACGAAAAAGATAATGAGTAATGGAATAATAACCACTGTAACAATCCCAAAGACGATACCAATCGCGCCAAATACAATACCAATTGTCGCACCGATAATGCCAAATATTGCGCCTATTAATCCACCAATTGCACCAAATATTCCACCGATAATACCACCAATTGCACCACCTAAACCACCAAACACAGCACCAAATACTGAGCCGATAATTTCAAATGGTAATACGAGAAGCTTACCTACTGGTAAAATATAAGCTGC